>NZ_JBVVPQ010000016.1:0-44310 GCF_055811695.1 Bradyrhizobium sp. MI1.3
AGCGGAACCCTGCGTCCCTCCTGCGCGGCTGACAGTCCGAGCTTCTGCATGATCGGGGCGGGCGTCGACGGATAGATCGCAAGCCGGGCCTTGACCGCCGCGCGCGTCGCGTCGTCGACCTGGTCGATCAGTCGTGTGGCGAGCTCGACGAACTGGCGCTGCTCGTCGTCGCTGTGGGTGCTCGACTGGACATAGAGGTCGGTCAGCACGCGCAGCAGCGTCGGACGAACATCGACGCCTTCGCGACGGGAGAGGGTCATCAGCCCGTCGAATCCTGGAAACAACGACTTGGTCATGGAGAGATACGCGACCTGGAAGAGATACTCGCCGCCAGCCTATCGCGGGCTCCTTTAAAGGCTCGTTAAGGAAAACGAGGCGTGAAGCCGAACGCTTGCTTTGAAGCGTTCTCGTGCCGCAACGGGACGGCGGGTCGCGCCCGTGCGGTTACGGTCCCGCCGGCACGTTTACACCCCGTTAACCATGAACTGATCTTAATGAATGCATGTTGCAGAGGCGCGCCGGGTCGCGCGGCAATTGAAGAGAGCTGATATGGGGACCATCATCGAATTTCCGGCCGGTCGCCGGGTGAGCGCGTCGGGGGACGTGGCTCCGCGCGCGGACATGGGCACGATTTTGATCCTTCCCGTGATCCGCATCGAGCGCGAGAGCGACGAGCCAAGCGGCAATCACGGGCCGGAGCAGGGCACAGCGCCGGGGCGCCGTCGTCGTCGCCGTTAGCCTTCGGCCTTTGCAATGCCGGAGAACCTCCGCCAGATCCGGCCCGTCGTAACGGCCATCATGCTCGCACTGCTGGGTGCGACGCTTGCCGCCTGTAGCGGCGGCGATTTCGGCCGCACCCGCGCCGACATGCGCAGCGACGACATGCATCGCTGGCTGGGCGCGGAAGTCACCTCCAGCGTTGGCCTGAAGCCATCCCAATTCCAGCTCACCGACGAGGAGCGCCAGCTTCGCGACCTCGCCTATCCCCTGATAGAGCCGCCATTGTCGCGGCCCGCCTGGAAGAGCGTGTTCGGCGACTACAAGGCGCTGCCCTCGCCCTGGCGGCAAAAGATCGTGTTCGACCGCACCATGTACGGTCGCACGCTGATCGACGAGCCGCACCGTTCGCATTCTTCGCGCTATACGCAGCTGATGGAGGACGTGCGCAACGACATCACCCGCTTCGAGCCGTTCTTCGCCTCCGCGATCCGCGTCATCGACCTCGACAAGAAGCGCAATGCCAGCATGGCGCGTGTCTCTTCCCTCTCGCCGCAGGAGAAAGAGGACGCGATCGAGCGCATGCAGGAGAATTCGCTGATCATCCAGTGGGTGCAGCAGTGCCTCGAGCAGCGCGTCTCGTCCTATCGCTGGGGTCTGGAGCGGCTGGTGATCCAGGCGCCCGACGGCATGGCCGCCGATGCCGACCGCCTCATCGGCGAGCTCGCCGCCCAGACCGCCAACCCGCCGGTCGCGGCCCAGCCGCCCTACGGCCGCGCGGTCGTCTCCAAGGGCTGATCGTTTGAAGGGTTGATCATTTTACGGCAGTGCGCCGGCGCTTGATTGCGTCGGTCTAGCGCGCTGCTTCAGCAGGTTTCCGACAAAATCCTTCAGCGCATCGTGCGCCCGTCAGCGCTGTCCGTCGTGCACGGAGATCGCGGAAGCCGCGAGGCCCCCGATGCGCGCGTGAGGCCGGCCGCCGGTGGCCATCACGAGCCCGAAGGCGATCTCGTCGCGCCGTGGTGAATCCCACAGCGTCATCTCCGCGGTGCCGAAATGGCTGCGGACATAGGCGGCGTGAATGTGCCCGAGCGGAACCATGAGCCGCGTGCCCGGACCGCCGATGGTCTTCGCCGCCGGAACGATCGCCTTGGGCTGACCGAGCACCTCGCGGATGCCCTGGCCGCCGGCCTCGTGCCAGACCGCACCGTGCTCGAGCTCGCCGTCCTCGCCGATGATGATGCCCTTGCCATAGGCTTCTATCTGCGCGGCACCGCCGAGCTGCGCGATCAGCCGCGTTGCGAGCTCGCGCCCGAGCTCGCGCAAGGATGCCTGAAACGGCATCAGGTCGGGTTCGAAGCGGCCCGAAAACGGATTGCGGATGACCGCGATGGCCGTTCCGACCAGCAGCGGCATCTCCAGCCGGGGACCGCGTTCGTGCCAGATGGTCTCGACGCTGAGCGCGGTCTTGCGGATGTCATGGGACATGTCTTGAACCACCTCTTGGGAGGACATGCGCTGACTCTAGGCTTCGTCGACGACGGGATTGCGCAGCACGCCGATGTTCTCGATCTCGACCTCGACCACGTCGCCGGGCTTGAGGAAGACCGGCGGCTTGCGGGTGAAGCCCACGCCGGCCGGCGTGCCGGTGGCGATGACGTCGCCGGGGACGAGGTCGAAGATGGTCGAGCTGTACTCGATCAGCCGCGGGATCGAGAAGATCAGCATCGAGGTGTCGGAGGATTGCACCACCGCACCGTTGACGCGCGTCTCGAGCTTCAATTTGGTGGGATCGCCGATCTCGTCCGGCGTGACCAGCCAGGGACCGAACGGGCCGGTGCCGACGAAGTTCTTGCCGGAGGCGATCTGCTGGGCGTGACGCTGCCAGTCACGCACGCTGACGTCGTTGTAGATCGAGTAGCCCGCCACGTGATCCCAGGCGTCAGCCTGGCTGATGTGACGGCCGCCCTTGCCGATGACGACGGCAAGCTCGCCCTCCCAGTCGAAATTGTCCGAGACCTTCGGCCGGATTACCGGCGCGTTGTGCGCGACCTGGGAGCGCCAGACCCGGAGGAAGATCGGCGGAAATTCCGTGATCTCGCGCTTCATGCCGAACGCCACGGCTTCATTGTGGTGGTCGAGATAATTGCGCACGGCGCAGACGATCTTCTCCGGACGCGGGATCACCGGCAGGTATTTGACGTCGCTTAGCGCCATCGTGGGCTTGTGCCCGGCGACGATGGCCTCGCGCCGCGCATAGTCGTCGCTGCCGAGGAAGTCCGCGAGAACAGGGTATTGGGGCAGGGCGCGGCCGAGATCCACGACGCCATTTTCGACAACGGCGCCCCAGCTTTCCCGATTTCCGTCCAAGAATGACAGCAGCTTCATGGTCTCGCCCCAAAGGTTGGCATTTTCGATCTTGCTCATTATTTTCGAAAATGTGGTGAAACGCAAGCCCACGGTGATAAAAAGCGTGCCGCCTATTCGGTGTCGAGCAGGTGCCCGGCGTAGGTCGCGACGTTGTCAGCCGTGGTGCGGATATGCGTCTCGATCAGCTGCACCGCGAGATCCGGATTGCGCGAGATCGCGGCCTGCATGATCGCCTGGTGCTCGCCGGCCTTGTCGCGCGGACGCGGCCGGAAATTGGCCGACAGATGCCGATAGCGCTCGGCGCGATCGAACAGATCGCCGCGAATGGCCAGCAGTGTCGCGGAGCCGCAGGCGGACACCAGGGCCTGGTGGAATTGGCGGTGGGCGATCTTCCATTCGGGATCGCGCAGCGGATGTTCGGGATCGCGCTGCTCGATTCGCTTCAATCTATGCAGTGTCGAGATGACGGCGATTTCCCAATCGTCGTCGCCCCGCTCGATCGCGCGGCGGATCAATTCCACCTCGATCAACACCCGCGCATCGGTGACCTCCACCAGATCCTGGCGGCTGACCGGCGCCACGCGAAACCCGCGCTGCTCCTGCGCGTCGACCAAGCCTTCGGCGGTAAGCGCCGTCAGTGCCTCGCGCAGCGTCGTGAAACTGACGCCGAATCGTTCGCGCAGGACGTCGAACCGTAGCGGTTCGCCCGGCGCCAGGCCGCAGGCAATGATCTCCTCGCGCAGCCGATGGGTGATGTCGGCGGCAACGGTCTTGCCGAATTCCTTGCGGGGGCGAATGGCGCTTTCGGACATGGTTTCTGTCATTGAATCGATGGCTCAACATGCCGCGCCAACGACCATCTTGCAATAATTTTCGTAAACGGTATTATTTTCGAAAATATGGCTTGGGAGGCGTGTGACATCATGAGAGCGGTGCTGGTGCGTCAGCCGGGTGGGCCGGATGCACTCGAACTGGTCGAGCTTCCGGTGCCTATGCCCGGACCCGGCCAGGTGCAGATCCGCGCCGAAGCATTCGGCGTGGGGCAGCCCGATGTGCTGATCCGGCGTGGCGTCTACAAATGGATGCCGCCGCTGCCGGCTAATCCCGGCAACGACGTCGCCGGCCGCATTGCCGCGCTCGGGTCTGGCGTCGAGGGGTTTGCGGTCGGCCAGAAGGTGCTGCTGAGCGCACGCGACCTGTCGCAGCGCGGCGGCTGCTACGCCGACTATGTGGTCGCGCCCGCCGACGCCATTCATGCGCTGCCCGACAATGTCGATCTGCAAGCGGCCGTGTGCCTGTCGAACTACCAGGTCGCCTACGCGCTGCTGCACGAGTGCCGCCATCCGCGCGCACCGGCGAGCGTGCTGGTGATCGGGGCGGCGGGTGGTGTCGGCACTGCGCTGGTGCAGCTCGCCAAGCTCGCGCAGATGAAAGTCATCGGCACGGTCTCCACCGAAGAGAAGGCCGCATTTGCGCGGGGCAACGGGGCCGATCATGTCATCTACTACCGCCGCGAAGACGTGGTGGCGCGGACCCGCGAGCTGACCAATGGCGAGGGCGTTGGCCTCGTGCTCGATCACGTCTGTGGGCCCGAGTTCACCGGCTATCTCGGCGCGCTCGGCAAATGGGGGACGCTGCTGTCGTACAACGCCTTCGCCGGATTGCCGGAGGAAAACCTGATGGCGGCGATGCGCGACCATCTCGACATCTGCCCGGCGATACGCTGCTTCTCATTCCACATCTACGACCACGATCGCGACGAGCGTCGCGCGCTCATGCGCAACGTGATCGACGCGCTGAGCCGCAATGCGATCAAGCCGGCGATCTCGGCGGTCCTGAAACTCGACGAGGTCAGGCAGGCCCACACGCTGCTCGAGCAGGGCTCGGCGCTCGGCAAGATCATCATGACGCCATGAGGGGGTGGATTGCACGATGACGACACAAGCACCCATTGCACGCTTCACCCGGCTGCGGCACGCGAGCTTTGCCTCGCCCGATCCCGAGCGGTTGCTCGACTATTACCGCGCCGTGATCGGTCTTGGCCTCGTCGGCCGCGACGGCAACCGCATCTTCCTCGCCAACGATGCCGAGCAGCTTTCGCTGGTGATCGAACCCGGCGACGCGGCGTTGACGAGCATCGCCTTCGAGATATCGCCTGATGTCCAGATCGAGGCGCTCGGCGCCGCGCTGAAGCAGGCCGATCTGCGGCCCGAACTTCAGAGCGATCCCCTGCCTGGCGTTTCCAGGCTGCTGTCGTTCAGCGATCCCGAAGGCACGCGCTTCGAGTTGATCCAGGGCTGGACGCCGACGCCCGCGCAGGAGCGGATCGCTGCGCTTGCCGTCAGCAAGCTCGGCCATGTCGCGCTTGGTACGCCCGATCCGCGCGCGGCCTCTGAGTTCTACGCGAACATGATGGGCCTGCGGGTCTCCGACTGGATCGAGGACCGCTTCGTCTTCATGCGCAGCGGCTATGAACATCACACGCTGAACTTCGCGCGCGCGCCCGGCCGCGGCCTGCATCATGTCGCGTTCGAGCTGCGGGGGCCGACCCACATGCAGCAGGCGTGCGACCATCTCGCCCGACATAAGCTCCCGGTGCTCTGGGGACCGGTACGTCACGGCCCCGGCCACAACACGGCGATCTATCACCGCAATCCCGACGGGCATCTGGTCGAGCTGTTCTTCGACCTCGACCGCATGACCGACGAGGCGCTCGGCTATTTCGAGCCGCGTCCCTGGCATCGCGATCGACCGCAGCGGCCAAAAGTCTGGGTCGGTCTGCCGCGCGACGTTTGGGGCATGCCGCCATCGCCTGAATGCACGGAGTTCGCCCGCTAGCAGATTCAAACTCGACTTGAAGAACGCCGCCTCGCTGCGGCCAACGATAGAACAATCAAAAGGGAGGACGCATCCATGCGAAGGATGAAGCGGCTTGCTGCGGCGATTTTTCTGTTTGGCGGTTTTTTAGCAATCACTTCGGCGTCGGCGGACAATTATCCGTCGCGCCCGATCCGGCTGCTGCATGGATTTGCCGCCGGCGGCGCGGCCGACACGCTGTCGCGCATCATCGCCGACGGGCTCTCGAAGAAGCTCGGACAACCGATCATCGTCGAGGCCAAGCCCGGTGCCGGCGGCAACATCGCCGCGGATGCCATCGCGAAAGCGGCGCCCGACGGCTACACGATCGGGCTCGTCACCGGCGCTCACGCCATTTCCGCGGCGACCTACAAGAGCCTGGCCTACCAACCGGCCGAGAGCTTCGAGATGATCTCAACGCTGGTCTATTACGCGCTCGTCATTGCCGTGCGTAGCGATTATCCGGCAAAATCGCTGGGCGAGCTCGTGGCCATGGCAAAGCAGAAGCCGGGCGCGCTCTCCTTCGGATCGGTCGGTTTCGGCAGCACGCATCATCTGGCAGGAGAGCTGTTGAACGCAGCCGCCGGCGTCGAGATCGTGCACGTGCCCTATCGCGGCGATTCTCAAGCGGTCACTGCGCTGCTCGGCGGAGAGGTTCCGGTGATCGTCGGCACCCCGGTCCTGCTCGCCGCGCAGATCCAGGGCGGTGCGATTCGCGGCCTGGCGGTGACCTCGCCGACGCGCACCGCATTGCTGCCCGATGTGCCAACGGTTCAGGAAGCCGGTATCAAGGGATATGACGTCCGCACCTGGGCAGGCCTGCTGGCGCCGAAGGGAACGCCGCCCGCCATCATGGCCGCACTCAATGCGGCGACGTTGGACGCTCTTAGGGATCCCGACCTCAAGCAGCGTCTGGAGATCGCCGTTGGCGGCGAGGTTCGCGGCAGCTCGCCGGAGGAGATGAAGACGCTGATCGAGACCGAGATCAGCAAATGGACCGGCGTGGTGGAGCGGGCGAAGATCCCGAAGATCTGACGATCGAAAGTATAGAAGTGAACATAGTGCCGCGCGCGGGAACAGGATTGCCGCGCCGGCTCACATTGGTCGACGACCGGCTTGAATGTCGGGCTGCGGCGTGCGTCATTGATCGCTCGGGAGGTGAGCGTGGCCGCCAGAGCAATCAGGCATTCGATGCGGGCGTTGATCGTTGCGGCTTGCCTGGTTGCGGCTGCCCAGTCCGTGGCTCAGGAAGACAAGAAAACCGACGACGACAAGCCTGCCGATCCCGACACCGGCGAGAGCACGGTCGCGGAGAAAACGCTCGGGCTGCTGCCGAACCCCTGGCAAAAGTACGGGGTGAAGTTTGCGGCCACCTATATCGGCGAGGTGCTCGGAAATCCGACCGGCGGTCTGAAGAAAGGTGCGGTCTACGAAGGCAGGCTCAATCTCGCCGTCGATCTGGATTTCGAAAAGCTCGTCGGCATCGACAAGCTGACCTTTCACGCCAACATGTTTCAGATCCACGGCGACGGCCTCTCGCGCTCGAATCTGCAGAATTTCTTCGTCGTCAGCGGGATCGAAGCGTTGCCCTCGACGCGACTCTACGAGGCCTATTTCGAGAAGCAATGGGGCGACAAGAAACTATCGCTCAAGCTCGGACAGCTGGCGGCCGACAGCGAGTTCTTCAATACCAAGTACACGGATGTTTTCACCAACGCCTCGATGGGCTGGCCGGCGATCACGTCGCTTGCTTTGCCAAGCGGCGGGCCGTCGCCGCCTTTGGCGGCCATGGGCGCGCGCCTCCTGTGGAACGTGACAGAGCAGTTGTCCATCCTTGGCGCGATTTTCGACGGCGACCAGGCCGGTCCCGGTCCCGGCGATCCGCAGGAGCGTAACCGGTATGGCGTCAATTTCCGGGTCAACGATCCGCCGCTCCTGCTCGGCCAGGTTCAATATGCCTGGAACAACAGGAAGGGTGACCCGAACTTGACCGGCCAGTTCAAGGTCGGTGGCTGGCGTCATTTCGGATCGTTCGGGGATCAGCGCTTCGCATCCAACGGCGTCTCGCTGGCCGCGCCAACGAGCAGCGGGGAACCACGGCTCTTGTCGGGCGATATTGGAGCCTGGGCGGTCTTCGAGCAGCAGATTTATCGGGTGCCGAACAGCGACGATCGGGGCATCGGCATTTTCGCACGCGTGTCGGGCGCGCCGGCTGACCGTAATCTGGTCGATGTCTATGCAGATGGCGGCGTCGAGCTGATCGGGCTTAGCAATGCGCGCCCCGACGACAAGTTCGGCATTGCCGCCGGATATGCGCATGTCTCAAAGCGGGCCCAGACGCTTGACGCCGATTATGCCAGGTTGGTCGACCCGCGCTGGCCGGTGCGAAGCTTCGAGGGGCTGCTCACGGCCGTCTATCAATACCAGATCAAGGATGGCTGGACCGTTCAGCCGAACTTTCAATACATCGTCCATCCCGGTGGCGGCGCGACGGCTCCGGCGAGTCCGCTGCCGGGAAGGGCATTGCGAAATGCCTCGGTTTTCGGACTGCGCACGATCCTGAAGTTTTAAGTCGAGGCAAACGCGAGCGAGGCCATGTCGGCAATCATCGCGCTTCGACCACCTCGCCATCCTCCTTCACGAACCGGCCGACGGGGTTGTCCAGGAGATCGATGACGGCTTCCGAGGGACGACACAGGCGTGTGCCCTTGGGCGTCACCACGATCGGACGGTTGATCAGGATGGGATGCGCGAGCATCTGGTCGATCAGCTCGTCGTCGGACCATTTGGGGTCGTCGAGGCCGAGCTCCTTGTAGGGCGTGCCTTTCTCGCGCAGCAGCGCGCGAGCGGAGATGCCCAGGGCCTTGATGAGCTCGACAAGCGTTTGGCGGGATGGTGGCGTCTTCAGATATTCGATCAAGACGGGTTCGACGCCGCTCTGCCGGATCATCGCCAACGTGTTGCGCGAGGTGCCGCAGGCGGGGTTGTGATAGATCGTGACGCTCATGAGGTAGTCTCCGCGATTGGGATGGGGCCTTGCGCCTGGGGCCGTCCGAGCAACCAATTCATCAACAGCATGCCGGCAAAGGCTCCGCACAGCTCCGCGAGAATGAATCCGGGCAGGTCGGTGGGACGTATGCCCGAGAACGTGTTTGTCAGCGACCTTGCGATGGCCACTGCCGGATTGGCGAATGAGGTCGAAGCCGTGAACCAATAGGCCGCCGTGATGTACAGGCCGACCAGCCAGGGGACGGCAGTCCGCTGAAACCGGATGCCGGCCAGGATTGTGACGACCAGACCGAAAGCAGCGACGGCTTCGGCGAACCATTGCGGTCCTCCGGTTCGCATTTTCGTCGAGAGATCGATCAGCGGCAGTCCGAACATCGGATGCGCCGCCATCGTTCCCGCGATGCCGCCAGCGATCTGCGCGACGACGTAAAGTGCGGCCTCGTTGACCGGCAGCTCGCGCTTGCCGGTGAAGACCAGCGTGACCGCCGGATTGAAATGCGCGCCGGAGATCGGTCCGAGCACGGTGATCAGGACGACCAGAATGGCGCCGGTCGGCAACGTGTTGCAGAGAAGCGCAAGCGCGACATCCTTGGTCAAGGATTCCGCCATAATGCCGGAGCCGACCACCGTGGCGACGAGAATGCCCGTACCGAGCGCCTCGGCCGCGAGGCGGCGCGGAAGATCGAATTGATCAGGCACGGCTTCGCTCCTTGCGTCTTGGCTTGCAGCAGGCTTGCAGGGTTTCGACGACCGGCTCGCAAACTTCCGGCCGCCCGCCGCAGCAATCCCGCAGCAGGAAGACCGCGACGTCCCGGAATTCGGTGAGGTTGGCGCGGTAGACGATCGAACGGCTGTGCCGCTCCGAGGTGACGAGGCGCGCGCGCGTCAGGATCGACAAATGCGCCGAGAGCGTGTTCTGAGGGACCTCCAACAGCCGTGCGAGATCGCCCGCAGCGAGACCATCAGGCTCGTGCCTGACCAGTGCGCGGAAGGCCTCCAGACGGGTCGACTGGGCCAGGGCGGCGAGCGCGAGGACAGCTTCTTCCGTTTCCATATATCCAGATTTATGGAAGTAATTGAAGCGCGTCAATCCGGAATTCCCCCTGGGCGACCCAGCCCGTATTTCGAACATTCCAGAAATATGGTTTGACAGTTTGGCATCCGCCGGCACATCGTGGCACGCATGAAGATCGATGACGCAGCAGCACGCCTTGAAGCCCTGGGCAACCGGACGCGACTCCAGATTTATCGTGCCCTGGTCCGGGCCGGACACTCCGGCATGCCCGTCGGTCGGTTGCAGGACAAGCTGAAGATCCCGGCATCGACGCTGTCGCATCACATCAAGACCCTGGTCTCGGTCGGGCTCGTCAGTCAGGTCCGGGAATCGACCACGCTGATCTGCCACGCAAACTTCGACGCGATGCGGGGTCTGGTCGATTTCCTGGCGGCGGAGTGCTGCGCAGACGAAGTCGGATGCAAGACGACGCAAACCGCGGCGTGATCCTTTTTGGCTGATATTGTTCGATTATTCTAGAAATATGGGAGAAGCCGAATGAACGCTAAGAGGGTCGCCATCGTCGGGGCAGGGCCTGTCGGCCTCGCAGCAGCTGCGCACGTCCTGGAGCGTGGCATGTCACCCCTCGTGCTGGAGGCAGGATCCGAAGCCGGGCACGCGGTGCGCCAGTGGCAGCAGGTCCAGCTCTTCTCACCGTGGGAATATAACATCGACAAGGCCGCGGCGCGCCTGCTGGCGCCGACGGGATGGAATTCGCCGGACCCGGGCTCCTATCCGACTGGTGTCGAACTGCTCGATCGATATCTGACGCCGCTCGCGACGCGAACGCCACTGCGCGAGGTGATCCGGACGTCCAGCCGCGTCTCGGCCATCAGCCGCGTCGGCTTCGATAAGGCGAAGACGAAGGGGCGTGAGCAGGCGCCGTTCGAAATCCGCTACCAGAACGGCAAGGGCCCCGAAGTGCTGCGCGCGGATGCCGTGATCGATACATCAGGCACATGGTTCTCGCCCAATCCCGCCGGAGGTAATGGTCTGCCCGCGATCGGCGAGCGTGAATGCGCCGGCCACATCGCCTATGGCATGCCCGATGTCCGGGGTGCCGGGCGCGCCAGATATGCCGGCAAGACCGTCGCGGTGCTCGGCGCTGGCCACTCCGCGGTGGGCACGCTGATTGATCTCGTGCATCTCGCGGGCGAGGTGCCGGGGACGCAAGCGATCTGGCTGTTGCGGGGCGCCGATCCCGCCAAGTCTTTTGGCGGCGGCCGGAATGACAAGCTCGCTGCACGCGGAGAGCTCGGCTCCACCTTCGCCGCGCGCGTGGCCGCCGGGAAGATCAGGGTCGAAACCGAATTCAGCGTCACGCAACTGTCGGACTCCGAAGGCCGCCTCGAGATCGCGGCCGGCACGCGAAGCGTGATCGTCGACGAGTTGATCGTCTCGACCGGCTTTCGTCCCGACTTTTCGTTCCTGTCCGAATTGCGCCTGCGGCTCGATCCCGCCATCGAGGCACCGGTCGCGCTCGCGCCGCTGATCGATCCCAACGAGCACAGCTGCGGCACGGTGCGCCCGCACGGCGCGCGCGAGCTCGCGCACGATGAGCCGGGCTTCTACATGGCGGGCATGAAGTCGTATGGCCGCGCGCCGACCTTTCTCATGATGACAGGATATGAGCAGGTGCGCTCGATTGCGGCCGATCTCGCCGGCGACAAGAAAGCCGCCGCAAGGGTGGAGCTCGTGCTGCCGGAGACCGGCGTCTGCACGCGTGGCGGCGTGGAGTCGGACGCCGCAGCGGGATGCTGCGGCGGGCCGGCGAAGGAAGAGCCATCGGCCTGCTGCGCCGCCGATGAAACGGCGAAGAAGGCGGGTGGCGCGGGGTGCGGTTGTTCATGACATTAGTTCTTGCTGGAGAAGCCGGAGAGTTGCCCATTGTGGTTGGTGCGCCGTGTCGAGCTGGGGGGAGGACAGCATTCGTAAGCTGAGCGGCCGGTCCCTGATCGCGGTGATGTGCATCGGCCAGGTCGGCAATCTGCTGCCGCATGTGACGCTCTCCGCGAACTTGGCGCAGCATCTGATGCCGGCGTGGGGCCTGTCGGCGGCCGAAGGCGGCTTGATGGCGAGCGGTTACGCGTTCGGCTACATGCTCGCCGTGCCCGTGCTGACGACGTTGACCGATCGGATCGACGCGCGGCTCGTCCTGCTCTGGGGCTCGATCGTCAGCGGGTTCGCGACCGCAGCTTTCGGCATTTTCGCGCAGGGGTTCTGGTCGGCGACCGCGATCTGGTCGCTTGCAGGGCTTGGATTTGCCGGCGCCTACATGCCGGGCCTGAAGGCGCTGACAGACCGGCTTCCGGCTGGCGACACCTCGCGCGCCGTCACGCTGTACACGTCGAGCTTCTCGGTCGGGGTCGGCCTCTCGTTCCTGGTCGCGCAAGTGATCGCCGACCGTTGGGGATGGCGGACCGCTTTCCTTGTCACCGGCTTCGGTCCTATCGCAATGGTCGTCGCGTGCCTTCTGATGCAGGCGCAGCGGCCCGCGCCGAAGGCGGGACGTCTGTTGAACTTCGCGCCTGTCTTCGCCAACCGCGAGGCGCTCGGATACATCTTCGGCTACGGCGCCCATTGCTTCGAGCTCTACGGCATCCGCACCTGGCTGGTCGGGTTCTGGACCTTCGTCGTCGCGCATCAAGGTGCGCCGTCGTGGTTGAGCCCCGTCGTGCTGAGCTTCTGCTTTGCGGTGATCTCGATGCCGGCCAGCATCCTCGGCAACGAGGCCGCGCTGAAGTTCGGCCGCCATCGCGCGATCACGGTCGTGATGATCGCGTCGGCCTGCGTCGCACTGATCATCGGCCTCAACGCGACGGCGCCGGCTTGGGTGCTCGCACTGCTGCTGCTCGTCTATGGCCTGACCGTGCCGGCGGATTCCGGCGCGTTGACCGCCGGCATGTCGGCCGCGGCCGTAACCGAACATCGCGGCGCGACCCTGGCCCTGCATTCGACGGTCGGCTTCGGCCTGTCGGCCGTCGGCGCCTGGGGCACCGGCGCCGCGCTCGACGCAGCCGGCGGTCCGCAGAGCGCGACCGGGTGGCTGCTCGCGTTCAGTGTTCTTGCGGTCGGAATTGCGTTGGGGCCGTTGGCGCTGCTGTGGGCTCGGAGGGTGCAGCTTGGTGGCGCGAAGTCGATGTGAGGTCGCGCAATTCTACTCGGCAGTGAGAATTCGATCGAGGCGCAATCGATGTCGATGATCGGTGAGAAGGCGAGCGCCTCCCGTCACGGCGGCGAGAGTTCCCAATCCCGTTCCGCCGGCGATCAAGAACATGATCAAGAGCTGATACTTGACGGCGTCGATCGGTTCGACGCCTGCAAGGATTTGACCGGTCATCATCCCCGGCAAAGAGACAAGGCCGATCGCGGCCATGCTGTTCATGATTGGCGTGAAGCCGCTTCTCAATGCGTCCCGCAGGACCGGCAGCAACGCCTGATACCGGGTGCCGCCAAGAGCAAGACAAGCTTCGACGGCGGCCCGTTCGCGCACCAGGCTATTTGTCAGCACGTCCAGGCCCAGGCTTATTCCAGTCATGGTGTTGCCCAGGATCATGCCCAGCAAAGGCAACGCATAGCGCGGATGATACCACGGATCCGGGCGTAGCTCCGTCAGCAGCGCGAACATTGTGACGGTCCCGGCCGCCAGCAGCATGCATCCCGCCCCTAAGCCATAGCTCCAGATACCCGGCAGGCGTCGCTTTTGCCGAGCGACGATTTCCCGTGATGCGAAGAGAACCATGATGAAGGCGGCGAGGGCGGTCCAGAGCGGCGAGACCACGGCAAACAGGAACGTCAATACGTATCCGACGAGTATCAGCTGAAGCACCATCCGCACGGTGGCGATGGCCAGCTGCTTTTCAAGCTTGAGGCGGAGAGCAAGCGAGAGCGCGCCATCCATGACGACAAGGAGCGCGGGCAGAACCAAATCGCCGTATGCCAAGTGAATGTAACTCACGGCCGATTTTCCTCGATTCCACCGTCGGCATTCATCACAAGGACCCGCGACCCGACGCGGCGGGCCTGAGCGTTGTCGTGAGTGCTCCAGACGACACTCGTTCCATTCGAAATGCGTTCCGCGATCAAGGATTCAACGGCCGCCGTCGATGCCGAATCGAGGGCCGATGTCGGCTCGTCCAGGAGAAGAACCCGCGACCTCAGCATCAGCGCTCGCACCAGCCCCAGCCGTTGTCGCTCGCCGGTCGAAAGTCTTTGGATCGGCCAGGGACCGCAACTGCGCGGCAACCCCAGTCTCGTGACCAACGGTAAGGCATCATCCCAGCCGCTGAAGTGGTCTTGCACGATGTCGGACCACCAGCCCGGTTCGGCGGCGAGATAGGTCACTCGCTTGCGCCAGGCCGGGGCAGGCATCGCCTCCCTGAGCGTTCCGTCCAGTTTGACCATTCCTTCGTTGGGATCGAGATCCGCGATCGAGCGAAGGAGTTGGGTCTTCCCTACGCCAGAGGGCCCTTGCAGGGCGACGCATTCGCCGTCCTGCAAGTCGAATGAAACGGAGATGTGCAAGCGCTTGAGCGCGCGGACCGTGAGCATGTGTCAAAGCTTGCGCCGGAGCCGATCGGCAACCCGCACTGCAATTTCCGCCGGCGCCTCGTCCGGATAAGGATGCACCGAGCTGACATTGATCTCGCCCAGGACATAGCTGTCGGTCCCGTCGGGACGGACCGGGCCAAGCATGAAGTCGGCGTCCCAAATCACAGGCAGGTCAAGTTGCGCAATATCCAGCAACGACGTCAGCTGCGGCGTCCACTCGTCCTCCATCAACCGACGCAGCCGCTGGAAGCGCGGGTCTGCGTTGGACGCATAGAGCCGTGGTCCGGCCTCGGAACGGGCGGCCGGCGAGTCCACCAGGGCCTTGACCTTATGATAGCCGAAGCCGGCACAGCGATCGCCCGCCATGTAGCAACGCAACACGCCTTCGCTCAAGCGAGGCTGGAATGGCTGATCGACCACGCTGCCATTTTCGAAATACTCCGCGCAACGGCGGACAAAATCATCCAGCGTCAGTTCCTCAGGCGCGTCCTTCGTCGCGTCCAGCACCTTTGTCATTGGAGAAGCCGGCAGCTTCTCGACCTTCCAGACGCCTTGGCCGCCATTGCCCCGGTTGCGCTTGATCACGCGCGGACCGGCGGCGAGCCGCGTCGGCAGCTCGGCGCGCATCGCCGCAGCGGTTTGATATAGCGTCGTGTCGCTTCCCCAGCCCATCGAGCGGGTACGATACAGAACCTCCTTGGTGCCCATCTTGAGGATGACATCGGGATGAGCGCTGACCCACACGCCCCGTGCGGCGACGTCGCGCAGCAATGCGTCGAGACCAGCGCGATCCCGACCGTCTTGAATGGGGTTGACCCAGACGAGCACGCCGTCCACCCCGAGCAATTGTTCACGGACGTCCTCGGCGAAACTTTCATCATAGATCGCCGGGCGCGCCGCGATACCGACGGCGGCGAGGGCTTCGAAAAGCTGCGCGAAGCGGCTGTTTTGTGCCGTCGCGTCGCGGCGCGCGGCAGCGTCTCCGCGTGAGAGGATGGCGACGGTGTGTTGGTGAGAAGGGTGTCGTTCGGTGTCCATGCGCAAGCTCCACGAATGGCGTGCTGCGCAGAGCTTGGACCGAGGCCTCACGGGGAGTCTGCTTTGTCCCCACGCAAAGGACACTAGCGGGGCCGTCCGCGAGTTTCAAGATGTGGCTGGCGCGGTTCCGCGGAGCAGTGAATTCTTCGTGACGTTCGCCGGCGGCTTTGGTGGGCAGCCCGAAGCTCCCGCCGGTTGACAGCTCCCGCCCGGGGGCTTTTACTTGGGGCTCGGGGATATGCGATCTCCCCGTGAGGCGACATGCCCAAGCATCGCGTCCTGATCACCAAGGGCGCAGCATGTCATCATATACCCCCGATTTCATCCGTCAGACCGGCTCGACTTTTCGGCACGGCGTCCGCGCCGGTCGCATCGCTGTGCGCATCGATGCCCGCCGCCTCTTGCGCCGTGTGGGTATCGCGTAGGGCAAGATCGCGAAACGGACTTCACCTGGGGCAGGACAAACCAGGAGAATGGTCATGCGAACACGAACAATCTTCCGCACGGTTCTGCTGCTTGCGGTCGCGGGCGGGCTGTCGAGCGTGCACGCTCTGACGCAGGAGGAACTCGTCGCCAGGATCCAGGCGGCCGGCTACGCGCAAGTCAGCGACATCAAGTCGACGGCCGAGGGTATCACCGCAAAGGCGGTGAAGAACGGCAAGGCGGTGACGCTGGTCGTCGACAGCAGCGGTCAGGTCAAAGAGCGAAACTAAGCCTAGGGAGCAGCACGATGAAGAGAATCATCTGGGCCGTGGTCGGCATTGGCATCTGTCTTCTTGCATTTCGCTTCGGTCCATTCGTCCCGGCATATGCCCAAGATGCCGACTGGCAGAAGGTGGACGAGACCCTGGGCCGCAAGCCCGCCGTCTCGGACGACGTCCGCCGTTACGGCTTTCCCCGCAGCGATCTCTCCGTGACGTTGGACGGGGTTGCGATCAAGCCGGCGCTGGCTCTTGGCGGCTGGATCGCGTTCAAGCCTGCGCATGGCGGCGCAATGATCATGGGCGACCTCGTGCTGCTCGAGACCGAGATCAATCCCGTGATGGCGAAAATGATTGCGAGCGGGCTCGAGATCACAGCCGTGCACAATCATCTGCTGCGCGCGAGCCCGGCCACGTTCTACATGCACGTCGCCGGACACGGCGATCCCGTCAAACTGGCCTCGGCGCTCCATGATGCCCTGGCCGAAAGCAAGACCCCGCTGACGGTCACGGCGCCGGCGAACCCGCCGCCCGCCATCGACCTCGACACGGCGAAACTTGACCAGATCATCGGAGTGAACGGGAAAGCGAATGGCGGCGTCTACCAGTTCAACGTGAAGCGGCGCGACCCCGTCACGGAAGACGGCATGTTGCTGACCCCCGTCGCCGCGATGGGCGTCGCGATCGCCATCAATTTCCAACCGACGGGCACGGGCAGGGCGGCCATCACCGGCGACTTCGTGCTGACCAGCGACGAGGTGAACCCGGTCATCCTGGCGCTTCGAACGCACGGAATCGAGGTAACCGCGCTGCACAGCCACATGCTGGACGAACAGCCGCGGCTCTTCTTCATGCACTTCTGGGCCAACGACGATGCCCTCAAGCTCGCAGAGGGCCTCCGTGCGGCGCTCGACAAGACGGCGAGCACGAAGGGCTGATGCATGGACACGCACATGAACAAGCTCATGGGCAAGCTTGCGCTGGCATCCATGCTGGTTTTATTCGTGGGAGGGAACGCCATGGCCGAGACCCTGAATTTCGACAACGCTGCTGCCGGAACGTCGCCCGACGGATGGACCTTGACGATGACCGGCAAAGGACAGCCGAAATGGACCGTGGAAGCCGAGGCGACGGCGCCCAGCAAGCCGAACGTTCTCAAGCAATCGGGACGGGCGACGTTTCCCCTCGCCATCAAGCGCGATACGGCCATCCGCGACGGCTTTGTCGAGGTGAAATTCAAGGCCGTCGCCGGCTCCGAGGATCGCGCCGCGGGAGTTATCTGGCGTGCGAAGGATGCCGATAATTACTACGTGGTCCGGGCTAACGCGCTGGAGGACAATGTCGTGCTGTACAAGACGATCAAGGGCGTTCGAATGTCGCTTGAGATCGTGGGTCGCAAAGGCGGCTATGGCGTCAGCGCGCCGGTGTCATCCGGGCAATGGCACGTGCTGCGCTGCGACTTCGCAGGACGTCGGTTCAAGGTGAGCTATGACGGAAAGCAATTGTTCGAGGTGGAAGACGCCACCATTCCGGACGCCGGCATGATCGGCCTGTGGACCAAGGCAGATAGCGTGACCCTGTTCGATGATCTGACATATGGTGAGACCAAATAGGCGTTTGGTCACCTATGCCGGAGATTGCCATGAACGTTCGATGCCTGTCGGTCGCGACGGCCCTGCTGATTGTGTCCATCTGCCCACTGCGGGCGGAGGAAGGTCTGGTCGCCTACAAATCGCTCGGTCCGGAACTGGCGCTCGATCTTGCGCGCGCTGCGTTGGCGAACTGCCGCACCCGTGGATACCAGGTTGCAGTTGCCGTCGTCGATCGCTTCGGCGTCACGCAAGTGATGTTGCGCGACCGCTTTGCAGGTCCTCACACGCCCTCGACGGCAGCAGGCAAGGCGTGGAAAGCCGCCTCGTTCAAGACCAGCACGACCGAGCTGAACGCGATCAGCCAGCCGGGCATGATGCAGGCGGGCATTCGCAACCTTCCCGGAGCGGTCGTCATCGCCGGAGGACTGATCGTCGAAGCCGGCGGCTCCCTGGTCGGCGCGATCGGCGTGTCCGGCGCTCCGGGCGGCGACGCGGACGAAGCGTGCGCGAAAGCCGGAATTGACGCCGTACGCGACAAGCTGGACTTCTGAGGCGTAAAGATCGCGGTGAAAAAGTCCTTCAGCCTTTTCGCGAGCCTGGCGGCCGTCTGATCCGCAGGGATAAGCAGACGCGCCGCCTTCGCACGCTCAGGTGTGGCCGCTCATTGACAGGATTTGACGATCACCCATCGTCGCGCCAACCTGAGAAGTAACACCGTCGAGCCTCGCCAACGATTGTTCTCGATAAGCCGATGTCCGCGAGAAGCCGGTCGTCCAGTTCGAGAAGCTCGTCGTATTGGCGGCGCCGTGTGATGCCGTCCAGCAGTGCGAGCGTGAGTTTCCAGAACCATCCAGGGTTTGGAGAAGGAACGAAGGCTGAGCTGGATGTGCCGATTGAGCCAGTGGTGCTGTCGCAAGACATGTTTCACCTCCATAATGGAGCGAAACAACGCTTGGCTCGAAAGCTGGTCGGGCGGTTGTGTTTGACCCGATGGCCTTTGCTATCATGCTCGTCCTTGCCGCACAAGCGATCCGCTGATCTGGAAGCTGAAGGTGTCGCTGAAGTGCCGGTCATGCCAAAAGCGACGATCGGCGCCGCCCGTCCACATGTTTCAAGCTGACGGCGATGCAAAGCATCGCACCCTGCAAATGAGTGCATCCGATCGAGGAGCGCTGATCGGAGCGCCGCCTGATGGTAGAGATCCTCGCTCCCTCAGTGGTACAACTGAGATGGGTATGCTGCCATTTGCAAGGCAGACCCTGTTCCCGCGAGATGGTTCTATGGACGCGAAATCAGCCGCACGATTTAAATGGCACATAGAGCGGGTCATTGAGGAGTTATCCTTGGCGCTCACGCTCGCTAAAGAGGCCTCTCCAGCAGGTGAGTTTCTGAGCTTGAGGATGTCGGTGGGCGATATCATCTCTCAGATAGACGCCGTGCTTCAGGACAACATTTACAAAGATCATCCCGGTCTGGATGGCATGAAAGACTGACCGTTAACGTCCGCTTCGGGGCAAATGCGAAGAACTCAACCTGATCAAACCTGGTCCGTTATGCATCGCTTAGTGGACCTGAACGAGGTGCGCCGCTACTTCGCTGATGGGCCACGGGCTGACCTGCACTAGCAGCATCCCTTTGACTCAAAATAGACTGCGAAACTCGGCGATTGCCCTGGCTACGTCTTGCCGCCTGACGTCTTCGCGCGTTCGCTCCCCACCACGTTTGAAAGAGATCGTGACTTTGTCGGGATTCGTCCGGAGCCGACAGTCTGTCTTCCATGACAAATCGCCAAGCTTGATCTCCACCAATTCTTGATCATCATACGCGCGCTCGATCGATCGGAAGATTTGCCTGGTTTCATCGATCGAGAGCATCATCGACTGTATGACCTCGGAGCCTCCGGCACCAAATGACATCAGCCACACCTCGTCCGTCGGGAGTGAAACACGAAAGTATGTCAGTCGGGACAAATCGACTAGTTTGAAGGTGCTGAAGTACGATAACCTCCGCGACACAAGCTTGGAAATTTCATTCCGCAAGTACCGTACAAGTGTTCGCAGGTGGAGTTGGTCGCTCTGAAACACCACGAATAGGCTCCCTGAAAACAAATCGGCAACTTAGAACAATTCCCGAGACCCAGCCAAGCTAACGGCATCCTGAGGCTCGGACTTCCGCTCAGGGTCAAGAAGCGAAGAACTCGGCCTGAGCAAATCACGTGCACCATGCATCGCTGAGCGGACCTCTCTGAGCTGGGCGGTGCGCCCCCACGAGCCGCCTTGCCGCTTTGGCGGATACTCTCTATGATCGACAACTCATAGTAGCGGATTGCCTCACGAGAGGGATACGCGTCGTGGCAGGAATTCACGTTAGTCGCCGCCGCTTGCTTCGCAGTGCTGCAGCAAGCGGTCTGATGGCAACAGCGGCATCCAGCGTGATTGGTGCCGCCCGCGCCCAATCGGCGCGAAAGACCTTCGTCTTTGTCAGCGGGGCTTTTTGCGGCGGCTGGATATGGCGCCGGGTCATTGACCGGCTCGAACAGGGCGGCCACAAAGTGTTCGCTCCGTCGCTCACGGGTTTAGCCGAGCGCTCGCATTTGCTGAGCAAGGACGTCAATCTGGACACCCACATCGCCGACGTCGTCAACCTGATCAAATGGGAAAGTCTCGACAACGTCTGTCTTGTGGCGTGGTCCTACGCGGGCTTCGTAGGCTCGGGCGCGCTCGAAAGCATCGGCGATCGCGTCTCCTCGGTTGTATGGCTTGATGCCTACATTCCCGCAGATGGACAAAGGGTGGCGGACTTCGCAGCCGAGCCGGTTCGCAAAGGCATACAGGCGGCCATCGACAAGGGCGAGGCAGGCGTCCGTGGATCGCCGACGTATCCGCCCAGTGTCGTTGCCGAACGCGATCGGGTATTCGCCGAGTCCAAGGTTACTCCGCATCCGATCGGCACCTATCTCCAGCAGGTCAAGCTTTCCGGAGCGCTCCAAAAAGTGGCGAAGAAGACATACATCCGCCTGCCGAAATTTCCTCAGCCGGCCTTCGACAGGGCACTGGCAGACTGCAAAAGCGACAAATCGTGGGCCACGTTCGAATTGCCGGACATTGGGCACATGGCCATGCTCGATGCACCAGATCGCGTCAGCGAGTTGACAGTGCAAGCCGCGTGAGATCGACCTCCCCATGAGTTAAGGTGCAGACGTCGCGCCGGAGTGCGCTATGCCCGCTTGGGTCACAGGCGTCGGTTCGGTGCTCAGCGGCAAATTTCCGCGGTGGCCCCATCAACCAACACGTAGCTGCATCGCGTCAACGGAAGCGGCCGATTGGAGGTATTGCCGGCGCAACTGATCACCTCGTCCAGGGCGAACAGCTGGGCGGGCAGATCAAAGCGGGCACGCGGGCTCATCGTTCGCGCCCTGGCTGGTTTGCTTTCGGTTGCACGTCAATGGCACCGACGTTGGGGTGACGATTGTCGGCACGCCCTCGCTGCCTCATGCCGTCGCCTCGCATCCGTCCATCAAATAGGAAAGGCTGTGTTTCATACGCGCTGGCAGCGGCCGGCTCGTGCGATCGTCCGGACGCAGTATTTTGCGCGGTAGCAGAGGTCACAGAAAGTGCCGACACGAATACGATCGCTAGTCTCGACATGACGGGCTCCTTGGCGGAGAGCAGGAACGCGCAGTGGGATAACTCAGTCGAAATCGTCGAGAAGGAGCTGGGCGCCAAGATGGCGGCGAGACTATGCCGAGACTATGCAATGTCGAGAGCGGCCTGTTCAGCTACGCCATCCACCGAGGCAGCCTTAGTTCTTCGTCAAGGGCTTGGGCGGCTCTTCGGCCATAGCCTCGACATCAATGGCAGGAAGCTCGCCGGTGCGGTCTTTCAGGTCTGCCGCACGCTGTACCAAGCCAGCAGCGACCGTGGGATCCTTTGTTGTTTTTGCCATGCGCAGCAATGCCGCTGCGGCCTCACGGGCGAACTGATTTAAGCGCGACACGGTTAGACATCCGACACTTAGCTGACATGGAATGATTCAAGGGTCGAATATTCGTTCCGAATTCGGCTTAAAAATGTGCGCACGACACAGAAAGGACTTCAGCTCGGGGCTGGGCCAGCTGAGGTCCTTCGTGTGTCGGCACCACATTATTTGAGGCGCGGTGGCGAATGGTGCCCAACTCAACAAGTGGTTCTTGGTTCCCGTTATCAGCCCAAATTTCGAGAAAAAACGGGCCCCAGCTCGCGGGGATATTGGGGGGCATGGAGCTGGGGCCACTCGGGGTCGCCCTTGGGGAAGGGCATCGGGAAAACTTGGCAATTGCAGGAATGTTCCTGTCTTTTTCCAAAGAGCGAGTGTGTAGATCAATCGCACAAGCGGGGGACAATCTCGAACGCGCCGCCATTCTAAGCGCGCGGTCGTCGCCTGAAGTTGTTGCCTATGTTCCGCCGATGGAACAACCAGGCCTTGTGAGGAAACATCAATCTGATCTCTAGCCTGATGAACCCCTCCGGCTGAGGGTGCTCATAAATGTCGGCTCACCGACGTAAAGCGGAAGTCACCCACCTTGAGCGTGATCTGCGGCTTGTGACACCTAGCGGACATCAGCAAACGGGGCTGGTGTCGAACCGGCGAACTTCAGCGGCGAAGGCCGCGATGCTGGCAGCCCAGATGAGCGCAAATCCGAGCAGTACCCATTTGAAGTCCGAGTTGATCATAACGTTGACGGCCGCCATCCAGCCTATCGAGACCACACCTGCAACAATAGCACCAGCCAGCGCCAAAGTACTTCGTTGGCGAAAAGCCGTCATGGCTAGAGTGAGCGTAAGCACACCCGTCGCCATCACGTAGCCGCCCATTACGTTGAATACGTGTGCAAGCCACCTTGCCAACCTTGGACCAATCGATTCCAGCTCGACAGGCGTAAGGTTCATGTAGCGGATGTCCTCCGGCAGCAGCGCAGGCCGAAGGAAAAGGAAATACCCGCCGACACTGATCAGGATGATTCCGGAAAGCCCCAGAAGGATTGACGAAGCAGACCAGCCGAATTCTTTGCTGCGCATAGGGCGCTCCCAAATTCAGCCGTGGTGATGGCCCCCAGCTCCTCGATGCCTACCGTGCATGAAAAAATGCATAAGCGGACAAGCCAAAAGGGGCAGCCAAAGCAGAGCACCGAGTACATGAGCCTGATGCTGGGTGAACAGGAGCGCTCCGGAGATTGCCGCGATGACGGCAAGCCCCATAACGATGAGGGAGTTGCGCGACAAGCCCCGGCGTGCGCCGGTCTGATCGTGAACATGATCTGGCAAGGTCATCGCAGCATCCTCAAGACGGCACCATTGCCTGATTGCCCTGTTGCCAACAGGACCAAAACCAAACTCGCAGGTTTCGCATGAAAGCCCTTGATGCAAATCAAACGTCGGGTCCCGCAACGGTCGGCAACCGCAGTTGATGTGGGTCAAATCGCGATTTCAAGAAGCTGGTTTGATGGCGGTCTTTCCCGGTTTCAAGATGATTACCGTCGGCAGCTTCATGTACGGCCTTGCAGCCAGCATGATCTACGGGTGGGCAGTTGCGATCATCTACGTCTTCTTCTTCAATCTTTGGCCGCAACTCCTTCCTGCTGTTATTAGACCGCGAGCGGTGCATCGCACCTGAAGCGGGCACCAGAAACTACTGCCGTCTCCCGCGAACATTCCGCCCGCCTGCTATGGCAACGATAGCCATCCGCGGATCATGGCAATCTGCCCCGGCATGAAAAAACCCGCGCCGGATTGCTCCGCGCGGGTGAACTTTCGATGCTCCCATTCTGCCAGTGTTTTGCCCGACGAGTCAAAGCTGAACTGCGCGACGGGCAGGGATGTATCGGTCCAAACGCCTATTTGGCACAACCAAAATGGTTAACGATTTCAATGCTAATGCTACTGTGCATGGGGTTGTTTTTCGACTTTTTGTTTTCGCGTCGCCGAAGCTGCGCGCCTCAGCGCCGTCCCCGCGGTGCTTCCGCCTTGGCGGGCGGCTCGGTCTGCGGTCCGCAGCTCGCGGCCGCGAGCGAGCCTTGCGCCTGCGGCATCAGGCCAGGCTCGGGGGCGAGCGCCTTCATCACGATCAGGCCGGTGGTGCTGGGGGAATCGATGATCAGGCGGTCGGCCGCGGTGATCTCTTCGTCCTCGGGCAGCTCGTTGTGCTGCGGCTCTGTCATCAAATCGAGCTCGATCACCTTCTTGCCGGCCGAACGGTCGTTGATGGCGTAATAGGCGATCTCGTTGCGGGTGTAGAACGACACCGAGGTGTAGGCCTGGCTGACGGGCACCGTCAGCTTGATCGGTCCGTTCGACAGATCGTAGCGGCAGATCGCGAGCGCAAAGGCCGGGTCCATGAACGGCATCGGCGAGGTCTGCGGATCGGCGAGCGGAAGCTGCGTGACGGCATTGAGCTTGGTCATCGGCGTCAGACGCGAATAGGCGTCCTGGGTCGCGATCCGCGGCAACGCCAGCACGCTGACGAGATGGACCACGAGGCCCAGCACCACGCCGGCAACGATGGTGAACAACAGCCGGATCATGAGCAGCCCGCCGTCGTGATCGTGGGCATCGGCGCATCGCGCTGGGTGCGTGTGGCAACGCCGACCGGGGTGTCGTAGAGCCGCAGCATCAGCGCGTAGCGTTCGATGCCGCCGGTCGGCAGCCAGTTGCCGGCGCGCGAGCGCGAGGCGATGCGGATCTCGAACGAGCCGTCGGACTGCCGCACGATCTCCTGGCTGGTGAAGCCGTAGCGCTGCAGCGAATTGGGCACGAGATGACCCTTGCGGTCGTAGAGAGTGAGCGTCCAGAACCGCGCCGGCGGCGTCACGCCGGAGACCACGACGTCGCAGCGGCCGTCGAGCACCTTCTTCTTGTCGTCGGCGGTCGCGGTAAAGGCGACGCCGTCGCCGGTGCCGATCGGCAGCTCGCCGTTGCGCACGATGGTGGCGCGCGAATAGGGATCGACGTCGGCGGTGCCGGTGCGCGGGCGCGCGGTCCACGGGCCGATGGTCAGCGCGCCGATCTCGGTGCCGCGCGTCGTCGTCATCCAGGTCGCGCCGACGCCCACCACGGTTGCGAGCAGAAGAGCCGTCAATGTGATCAGGATCAGCCGCACTTGTTTCGATCAGTTCTTGTTTCGATTAGTTCTTGCGCGGGGCGGATGCGTTCGCATTCTCTTCCGCATAGTTCTGCGGGAAGGCGAGCGCGCTCGTGGACGATGCCGGTTTGGCTTGCTTGGGGTCGGTGGCGGCCGATTTGGTCGCGGTCCGGGCCGCGTCATCCAGCAGCTTCTCGACCCGCACCAAAACGTCAGCGCCGCGCTTGGTCAATACGGGCGGCGGACCGGGCTTGGTCTCCAGCACCTTCGGCGCCGCATTGGCCTGCGCGTTGGCGATCCGCTCGGGCGGCAGCTTCTGGCCCATGCCTATGCCGGCGATTTCCCGGACCTCGACGCCCTGATGCGCCGCGAGCATGATGTCGTGCCAGGTCTGCGCCGGCAGCGAGCCGCCGGTCATGCGGTTGGTCGGCGAATAGTCGTCATTGCCGTACCAGACCGCGCAGGTGAAATTGCCGGTGTAGCCGACGAACCAGGCGTCGCGATACGCATTGGTCGTGCCGGTCTTGCCCGCGGTCGGAATGCCGTCGAGGGCTGCGCGGCGCGCGGTGCCTTCGCTGACGACGTGGCTCATCATGCCGGCCATGTCGGCGGCCACGGAGGCGGGAATGGCCTGGCGCGGCTTCGGCCCGTCGCGGTCCCAGCGCCAGACCGGATCTCCGGCGCCGGTGCGCACTTCCAGCACGGAATGCGGCGTCACCGCCTTGCCGCGGTTGGGGAAAGTCGCGTACGCCACCGCGTGCTCGAGCACGGTAACTTCGTCCGAGCCGATCGGCAGCGACGGCGTGTCGGGCAGCGGCGCCTTGAGGCCGAAGCGGCGCGCGACCTCGACGATCTTGGCGCGGCCGATCTTGGCCGGGTTCGGCGCCTTCGGCTGCTCCTTCTGGCCGATCGCGATCGACAGCTTGACGGGTACAACGTTGATCGAGCGCGTGATCGCCTGAGTCAGCGTCACCGCGCCGGAATAGGAATGGCCATAGTTCTGCGGGCACCAATTGCCGATGCAGACCGGGCCGTCGACCACGATCGAATTCGGCGTGAAGCCGTTGAGGAGCGCGGTTGTGTAGACGTAAGGCTTGAACGACGAGCCCGGCTGGCGATAGGCGTCGGTGGCGCGGTTGAACTGGCTGGCACCGTAGTCGCGGCCGCCGACCATGGCGCGGATGCCGCCGTCGAGATCGGAGACGACGGTCGCGGCCTGCGTCGCGTGATAGTCGCGGCCGAACTGGCGCAGCTGGTTCTCGACCGCGTCTTCCGCCGCCTTCTGCACATTGGTGTCGATCGCGAGCCGGACCACGAAGACGCGCTCGGTGTAGGATTTCGGGAAGGTGTCGACCAGCTTGCGCATCTCGTCGAAGGCGTAGTCGAGATAGTAATTCGGCGACGCCTCGTAGCGGCGGTCGACCGCGAAGGCGGGATTGCGGCGGGCGCCGAACACCTGGCCCTCGGTCATGAAGCCGGCATCGACGAGGTTGTCGAGCACGACGTTGGCCCGGGCGCGGGCAGCGGGCAGGTTGATGTGGGGCGCGTATTTGGTCGGCGCCTTGAACAGGCCGGCGAGCATCGCGGCCTCGGCGAGCGTCACGTCGCGTGCCGACTTGTTGAAGTAGAAATGCGCGGCGCCGTCGACGCCGAAGGTGCCGCCGCCCATATAGGCGCGGTCGAGATACAGCTTGAGGATCTCGTTCTTGGTCAGTCGCCATTCCAGCCAGACCGCGAGGAAGGCTTCGTTGACCTTGCGCTCGATGGTGCGCTCGTTGCTCAGGAACAGGTTCTTGGCGAGCTGCTGGGTGATCGAGGAGCCGCCCTGGCGGACGCCGCCGGCCTGGGCGTTGGTGACGAGCGCGCGTGCGGTGCCGGCGATGTCGATGCCGAAATGCTCGTAGAAGCGGCGGTCCTCGGTCGCGAGCGTCGCCTTGATCAGCACGTCCGGAAAATCTTCCAGCGGGATCGAGTCGTTGTGCTTGATGCCGCGGCTGCCGATCGGGTTGCCGTAGCGGTCGAGGAAGGTCACCGCGAGGTCGGACTTCTTCAGCCAGTCCTCGTCCGCGGTCTCGCGGAAGGCCGGGATGGCGAGGGTCAGCATCACCACCAGGCCGCCGAGGCCGAGGGTCGCAGCCTCCGACAGCGGCTCGATGAACACCCATCGCTTCCACCGCCCGACATAGAAGCGGTCCATGAAGGTCGAGTAGCGCTCGTAGAGCTCGCGGATGCCCTTGGCCGAGGAGAACAGCGAGGAGTCGATGCGCGCATCGAGATCCAGGAAGAAATTCCGGATCCGGGCCTTCCAATGCGGTGGTATGATCTGGCGCACCTAGAACCCTTGCGGCTTGGTTCGAAAGCGTTCAAGCACCCCGCCGGGGCGGCATCGAGACGTCTTGCGGGAGTGTTGCGGCAAACCCAAGGCGCCCGGCCAGCGACGGTGGGGACTTGCTGTTCCTTCTAGCCGAGCAGGGCCTATAAACCAATGGTCACGCTTGCGATTTTGAACAACAGGCCTAATTGACCCCGGTTCATTACGGGCCTCACGCGGGCGTCGCTTGCGGCCCCATGGCCGCACGCCCTAGATGGCACCAACCGTAGCTCTTTCGAACTTTTGTTGAGGCGCATGACCGCAGCTCCCAAACGACCTTCAGGCCAGGAAGGATTCTTCTGGAAAACCAAGACGTTGGAAGAGATGTCGGGGCCCGAATGGGAAAGCCTGTGCGACGGCTGCGGCCGCTGCTGCCTGAACAAGCTCGAGGAAGATGGCACCGGCGACATCTATTTCACCCATGTCGGCTGCAAGCTGCTCGATGGAGTGACCTGCGGCTGCAAGGACTATGCGAATCGTTCCGACAAGGTTCCGGACTGCGTCCGCCTGACCCCGGCCAATGTCCGCACCCTGAACTGGCTGCCGCCGAGCTGCGGCTACAAGCTCGTGGCGGAAGGGCGCGACCTCTATTGGTGGCATCCGCTGGTGTCAGGCGATCCCAATACCGTGCATGAGGCCGGCGTCTCCGTACGCGGTCGGGTCGAAGGCAGCGAGGTGGAGATCCCGGACGATGAGCTCGAGAACCACATCGTGCAATGGCCGGCGCAGCTGCCGAAACGGGCCCGCCTGAAGCGACGTCCGAAGGACTGATCCGTCGCACCAGATAGATCACGTCTTCGGGATGGCCGTGGGGTGGGATGCTCCCATGCACCGCGGTGCCTGCCCGAGAAGAACTTTGCTGTCTACATTGGCTGCATAGAACGAATCCTTCGCGGCGTTGGGCCGCCTCATGGCTTCCGATCGAGATGAACAAGTTCGAGCGGCAGAGCAGTTCTGCCGACACCCAAACATTGCCCGACGATATCGCCGAGGAATTGTCGCGCCTTTCGAGCGAGGTCTTGAGCGTCGACGACGCTCCCTCGCTCGCGCCGCCGGCGCCGCTGTCGCAGGACGAGGTCCGCACCATCGTCATCAGCCTGATGCTGACGATGTTTCTGGCAGCCCTCGACCAGACCATCGTCGCAACCGCGCTGCCGACCATTGGGCGCCAATTCCACGACGTCTCCAATCTCTCCTGGGTCATCACCGCCTATCTGCTCGCCTCGACCGCAGTTGCGCCGGTATTCGGCACGCTCAGCGACATCTACGGACGCCGCGTGATGATCATCATCTCGCTCAGCCTGTTCGTCGCGGGCTCGGTGCTGTGTGCGATCGCGCCGAACCTGCCGATGCTGATTCTTGCACGCGGTCTCCAGGGGCTCGGTGGCGGCGGCATCATGCCTGTCGTGCAGACCGTGATCTCCGACGTCGTGAGCCCACGCGAGCGCGGCCAATATCAAGCCTATTTCTCCAGCGTCTGGATGGTCGGCGGCATTCTCGGCCCGGTCATCGGCGGCGTGTTCGCCGAGCATCTGCACTGGTCGATGATCTTCTGGATCAATGTGCCGCTCGCGGCCGCGGCGATCGCGCTGCTGCTGCCCAGGATGAAGAAGATTCCGGTGTTCCACCGCAAGCGCAAGGTCGACTGGCTCGGCGGCGTGCTGCTGATGGCCTCCGCCGTGGTCTTCATGCTGGTGCTGACCTGGGGCGGCACGCGCTTCCCGTGGCTCTCGCCAACCGTGCTTGCGATGGTGGGCGGCGCCGTCGCGCTCGCGGTCACCTTCGTGTGGCACGCACGCCGCGCGGACGAGCCGTTCCTGCCGCTGCCGCTGCTCGGAGGATCGGTTGTGCCGTTCGGGCTGACGGCCGGCGGTTGCGCGCTCGGTGCGATCACGGGCCTCACAGTGCAGCTGCCGCTCTATTACGAGGCGGTCTATCACCTCAGCGCCAGCGAAGCGGGCCTCGCGCTGATTCCGCTCGCGGCGGTCTCGACCTGCGGCGCGGCCATCGCCGGTCGCACCATGGCGCGGGCCAAGCACTACAAGCGGGTCGCCATCGTCGGAACGTCCTGGGCTGCGCTGTGCGGCCTCGGCCTCACGTTGACGACGTTGCCGCTCTGGGCACTGCTGACGCTGATGGCTGCGTTTGCGCTTGGCCTCGGCACCACCTTTCCGGTCTGCGTGGTCTCGGTGCAGAATTCGGTCGCCCGCCCGCAGATCGGCACCATCACGGGCGCGTTGAACTTCTTCCGCTCGCTGATGTCCTCGTTCACGGTCGCGGCGTTCGCGGCCATCCTGCTCATCGCGCTCGGTGCCGACGTTCCGCTCGCCGGCGAACATCACGGCGCTGTCAATGCGATTCCCGCCGACGACATGCGGCATGCGTTCCGCTACGTCTTCGGCGCCGCGACGGCGCTGATGGCCGGCGCCGCGCTCTGCCTGATCATGATGGAGGAGCGGCCGCTGGCCGGTCCGTCCGTCACGCAGCAGGTGGAGATGGCGGAGTAGGGGTTAGCCACCGCGATCGGGATCGTCGTCGCCATTGCCCGTCTTCCGCGCTTTCGCTGCGAGCTGCTGCTTGAGCCGTGCGAGCGCTTCGGCAGACCAATCGCCGACAGCGGTGACCGCGACCCAGCCATCGACGTAGTGTTCGGGTGCGTAGACATGGCCGAAACCCATCGGCGTGTTGGTTGCGACCGCCATGTCGAGGGCGAGCTGCAGCATCGTCACGATAGGATACCATCGCAGCTCCGGTGATACGTCAGGCCCGCGCGGCGCATTCATCCAGGCCGGCGCCTGATAGGCATCGCGGTAGGCGAAGAATGTGATCGCGTCACTGGCGTATTGCAAATAGACCACGCGCATCGGGCCCCAGGGCGTATCCGGCGCCACCGTCAGCCCGTTCTGGTTCATGAAGCGCACGAAGCGGCCGTCGCGGAATTCCGGCAGCCAGGCCGGTGATCCTGGATTGCGGTTATCGGTAATCGAGCGCCAGATGCGGCTCTCGAATGGCGCTCCGCTCCATAGCGCACCGGCAATGGGGTCGCCGATTGTTTCGAACAATTCTGCGGATTTTTCCGAGTTCATGGCACCGAGGCTGAGCCCGTGCAGATACAGTTTTGGCCGCTTGTCCTTGGGCAAGCTCGTCCAGTAGCCGTAGATTTCGGCGAACAGCGCACGCGAGGCTTCTGCTCCGTACTCCGGCTGAAACAGCAGCGACAGCGGGCTATTGAGATAGGAATATTGCATCGCGACGCTCGCGACATCGCCATGATGGAGATATTCCACCGTATCCATCGCGGATGGATCGACCCAGCCGGTCCCGGTCGGTGTGACGACGATCAGGACCTTGCGTTCAAAGCCGTACTGGCGCTTGAGCTCGTCGAGCGCAAGCCTGGCGCGCGCCTGCGCCGTGTCGCGGCTGCCGAGGCCCACATAGACGCGCACGGGATTCTGCGCGGGCTGTCCCGTAACGGCGCTGATCTCCGTCGCGGTCGGGCCCGAGGCAATGAACCGGCGCCCCATGCGCCCGAGTTCCTGCCACTTCACCAGCGACGCAGAACTTCCGGTTCGATCGGGGGCGGCCGGTTGCGGCCGCTCGGGCTCTTGCAGGGCGTCGAGTTCGCGGAAGGAGGAGTCGAGCGCGTTGAACGCGGTCCGGACCAGGACGTTGCTGGCGATCGACCAGAACAGCAGGCCTGCGATCAGCACGCCGAGCACGTTGGCGAGCTTCCGCGGAATGGCGTGCTTTGTGCGCACGGCGAGGAAGCGGGCGACAAACACGAACAGCCGCCCCAGCACCAGCAGCACGGCGAACGTGATCAGGGCGATGACGCAGACCTTGAGCGGATGCGCGGTCTCGACCGGCGTCATCTTCATCACTGTGCGGATCGAATTCTGCCATTCGGCGGTTCGCCGCAGGAAGATAACGACGACCAGCAGGCAACCGGCCGTGACCAGCGCATTCGCAATCGACCTCGCCCGCGGCGAAGGTTCGGGCAATTCGAGATAGTGCCATAGCCGGCGCCACAGCACGCCGGCGAAATAGCCGATCGCGAAACAGCCGCCGGCAAGCGCGCCTTGCGTGAGATAGCTCCGCGGAATCAGCGTCGGCGTCAGCGCGGCAGCAAAGAACAGAGCGCCCAGCATGAGGCCGACACCGGACAGCGAGAGCAATTGCCGTCGAACGAGCCAAGCCAGATTCGTCACGGCATCCTCCGGGCGAGTCTATCTCTTGTTCTGGTCTGAAAGGCTGCTCTGTCGCGGCAGCCGGATCGTGAATTCCGTGAACTTGCCCGGCTCCGTCGCGACGTCGATGGTGCCGCCGTGCTGCTTCACGACGATGTCGTGGCTCATCGACAATCCGAGGCCGGTGCCTTCACCGGCCGGCTTGGTGGTGAAGAATGGATCGAACATTTTTTCCTTCACCTCGTGCGGAATGCCGGTGCCATTGTCGCGGATGCGGATCTCGATGCTGTCGCCGCGGTCGCGTGTCGCGGCGATCACCACCGGCTCGTAATCGGCGGCGCCGTCATCCGACTTGCGCTTGGCCACCGCGTGGAAGCCGTTCGAGATCAGGTTCAGCAGCACCCGGATGATCTCCTGCGGAAACACTTCCGCTTGCCCGGCCGCTGGATCGAGCTCGCGCTTCAGCGTCACGTCGAACTGCGGCTTCTCGGCGCGTGCGCCGTGATACGCCAGGTTGAGGCTCTCCTCGACCAGCGCGTTGATGTCGCTCAGCCGATGCTCGCCGCCGCCCTCGCGGGAATGCAGCAGCATGTTCTTGACGATGGAGTCGGCGCGCTTGCCATGCTGCACGATTTTCGCGAGATTGTCCTTCAACAGTCCGGTCAGCTCGTCGACCTCGCTGCGGACGTCGTCCGCGAGCGGGAGCGGCGCCAGCGTCTCGTTCAGCTCGTCGGTCAGCTCGGCGGAGAGCGATGCAAAATTGTTGACGAAGTTGAGCGGGTTCTTGATCTCGTGCGCAATGCCGGCGGTGAGCTGGCCGAGCGACGCCAGCTTCTCGGTCTGGACCAGCCGGTCCTGGGCTGCGCGCAAATCGTCGAGCGATTTGGCCAATTCCCTGGTGCGATCCTGCACCTCGTTGAACAGGCGCGTGTTCTCGATGGCGATCACGGCCTGGTCGGCAAAGGTCTTGAGCAGGGCGATCGCCTTGTCCGGGAAGGGACCGGCCTGCGGCCGCGTCACGCCGATCGTGCCGATCGCGACGCCGTCGCGCAGCATTGGGATCACGAGGATGCTGCGATAACCTCGCGTCCGCGCCAGCTCTCTCATGGCGTCCGTAAGGTCGGGCTCGTTCTGCATGTCGCTGCGGAATGCGAACTCTCCGCTTCTTGCCACCCGGCTGTGAATGCCGGATGCCGACAGCGGCGTCGGGAACGAGCTGAGCAGCTCTTCGTTGCCGGCTTCGTTGTCGGTGCTGAAGGCGGCCAGGTGCAGCAGGCCGTCGATGACGCGCGTGACGGTGGAGGAATGTCCGCCGACCAGGGACTTGGCGCTGTTGGAGATCGCCTGGAACACCGGCGTCACATCCGCGGGCGAGGCCGCAATCACCTTGAGGATGTCGGCGGTCGCGGTCTGCCGTTCCAGCGCTTCCCTCGTGGTGTTGAACAGGCTGACATTCTTGATCGCGATCACCGCCTGGTCGGCGAAGGTCTGCAACAGCCGCACATGATGCTCGCCGAACGCGCCGGTCGCGCGCCGCGTGGCGATGATGACGCCGATGGCCTCGCCATCGCTCATCAAGGGCGCGAATAACATGCTGCGGTAGCCGCGGGCGCGCGCGATGTCCCGCGCCGCCGGTTCGACCTCGGTGTCGGGCAATTGCGCCGCCACACCACTGGCCACGAGCCCGTAGGGCGGGAACTGCGTGAATGGCACCGGGAACGAGGACTGCAGCACCCGATCGCCGGCCGGATCGGTCGGCGTGAACGCCGCAAGATGCGCGGCGCCGTCGATGTAGCGCAGGACTGCCGTGGAGAAGCCGCCGATCAGCCGGTTGGCATTGGCGGCGATGGCGTCGAACACCGGCTGTACGTCAGACGGCGAGGCGGCCATCACTTTCAGAATGTCGGCGGTGGCGGTCTGGCGCTCCAGCGTCTCGCGCGTCTCGTTGAACAGCCGCGCGTTCTCGATCGCAATCACCGCCTGGTCGGCAAAGGTCTGGAGCAGCTGCACGAGGTCGGCTGCGAACGCGCCGGGCTCGGCACGAGTTACGCTGATCATGCCGACTGGCGTCCCCCGATTCATCAGCGGCATGAACAGCACGCTGCGAAAGCCGCGCAGCCGCGCAAGGTTCCGGTTCAGCTCCGGGACCTCCGCGGCTTCGCTATCGGGAAACTGGATCGTCTCGCCGCCGCGCACCAGCGCGAAGGTCGGAAAGTCGGCAATCTTGCGCGGGAACGACGCCTTCAGCCCTTCGTCCGCCTCGGTGCTCGTTGGTGTGAACGCCACGAGGTGGAGCTCGTCATCGATGAACTGAAGCACGGTGGCGGAGAAGCCGCCGAGCAAACGCCGGGAGCTGGACGCGATCGCCTCGAAAACCGGCCGGGCATCGGACGGAGAGGCCGCGATGGTGCGCAGAATCCCGGCGCTGGCGCTTTGACGATCGCGCGCAATCGCGAGCTCACTGCGAAGCTGCGCGTTCTCGGCTGTGGCCGCCTGTAACAGGCGCTCAAGTTCCGCGATGTCGTTGGAAGGGGCGGTCATTCGCAATCCGGCTTGATGCCGCGACAAGCGCGGCACCAGGGCGGATTATCACATCTCCTGCGGCCGGAGCCAGCGTCCGCGATAGCGAGTTTGCTGCCAGAATCCGGTCCGCTTCACGTGCCCGGCCGCGACACCTCGGTCTCCTTGCTGGTGATGAACTCCAGCAGCACGGGAATGCCTTCCTGCGTCTTCTGGATGCCGCGCCTGATCGCGGGGATGATGTCCTCAGGTCTCGTCACCCGCTCGCCATAGCCGCCGAAGGCGCGCGCCATCGCGGCGTAGTCGCCGGAAATGTCGGTCGACCGGTATTTTTCGGTCGAAACCGGCATCACCTTCAATTCGATCGCCATCGAGAAATTGTTCAGCAGGATCGACATGATCGGAATGCGCTCGCGCACCGCGGTCTCGAAATCCATGCCGGTGAAGCCGATCGCGGCATCGCCCCAGACATTGATGCAGAGCTTGTCGGGTTTTGCGAGTTTCGCGCCCATGGCTAGCCCAAGGCCGTAGCCGAGCTGCGTCGTCTTGCCCCAGCCGAGATAGGTGAGCGGCTCGACCGACTTCCAGAACGGCGAGAGCTGGTCGCGCGGGCTGCCGGCATCGTGGGTGATGATGGTATTGCCGATGTCGACGGTGTGTTGCAGGTCCCACAGCACGCGATAGGGGCTTAAGGGCGCATCATTGCTGGTGAGCTTCGGCATCCATTTCGCCAGCCACTCCTTGTGCGAGGCCGCGATCTCGGCCGCGACCGCCGAGGCGTCGCGATCTGCGGTGACGGTCTTGCCGATCTCCTCCAGCAGCGCATCGAGCACGAGCCCGGCATCGCCGACGAGGCCGATCCTGGCTTCCACGTCCTTGTTGAGATGGTTCGGATCAAGTGTGGAGTGGATGATGGTTTTGTCTTTCGGCATCGCGATGCCGAAATTGGTCTCGGTGAAGGAGCAGCCAATGCCGAAAATGACGTCGGTCTCGGCCAGGAACTTCGGCACCGCGCGCGGCACCGCAAGGCCGCCAGAGCCAAGCGAGAGCGGATGCGTCTCCGGGAAGGACGATTTGCCCCCAAGGCTGGTCGTCACGGGAATGGCGAGCCGTTCGGCCAGCCGTTTCAGTTGCGGCCAGGCCTGCGCGTAATGCACGCCCTGGCCGGCATAGATCACCGGACGCTTGGCGTTGACGAGCAGGTCGGCCGCCTCCTTCACATGAATAGGGTCCGCGCCATAGCGGGTGCGCAGCACCGGCGTATAGTTCAGCGGCTCCGGCACGTCCTCGTTCCACATATCGGCGGGAATCTCGACGATGACAGGCCCGCCGCGGCCGTTCTTCAGCTTGGTGAAGGCGCGACGAAAAATGTTGGCGACTTCCGCGGCCAGGATGATCGGCTCCGACGATTTCGAAAACGCCTTCATCGCTTCGCTCGAATTGAAGTTCGGCTCGATATGCGCGAGCCTGCGCTGATAGCCCATCGGCAGCACCAGCACGGGAACGGATTCGCCGTAGCATTGCGCGACACCGCCCATCGCATTCTCCGCACCAGGGCCGTGCTGCATGCAGAACGCGCCGATCGAGCGTCCCGATGTCACCCGCGAGATCGCATCCGCCATGTGGATGCCGACGCGCTCCTGCCGCACCATCACGGGCCGGATATCGGCCTTGGCCGCATGCTCGATCAGATGATTGACCGGATAACCGCAGAGGATCTCGATCCCCTCGCGCTTCATGATTTCCGCAATCGCGGTGCCGAGCTTCATGGCGTTTCTCTCCCTGGGCAGGCCGGTTGGTCCGGCCGATTAGGGAAGAGAGGATCAGGAATCGGGGAAAGGGTAAAGCGCGGGCGATGAGAGTCGCGGTAGGTCAGCTATGCAGCGAGCTGCCGTAGCCCGGATGGAGCGCAGCGCAATCCGGGGCCGTGCTACCCGGACATACCAATGACGAATTCGCCGCGCTCCATCCGCTACGACCGCTACTTGCAGCTTTGGCAGATCCTCAGCTTGCGTTTCAACGCCTCGTCTTCTTGATCGATCAATTGCTCAGCGGCGCCTTTAGCACCCGGATCGGCCCTGGAGCCCTTCGCCGTGCGTGACCTCACAGGCGGCACCACTTGGCTCGAGGTGTCATTGCCCTCGCCGGGGCCTACGCTGAAGCCATCGTAGTCGGCGGCCGGGTTCGGCGCCGATGGAAGCCCGCCGATCACCGGCGGCGAAGCTTCTCTGATGGATGCTGCCGGCGGAGGTCTGGAATTTTTGGCGCCCGCATGCGGCGGCGATGCATTGGGCGGAGAAAGCGAAACCGGCGGGGCGGCCGAAGTCTGTCCTCTTGCGCTGTCCTGCGACCAGACGCCGACAACGATGAGGCTGAAAGCCAGGAGCATCACGCTTCTCATCCGCATCCTTCAAGCAGCTGTGGTTGGTGGATTGACAGTGTGAAGCGTATCAGGACCCACATGGTCGTCAAAGCGCCGCAGCCTGGATTTCGCAGCCGGGAGTATAGTTCACAAAGCGTGACCGGCCCGCCGCACCAAGCCAGGCGCGGTGAAGTCAAAGAGGAATTTAACGCTTGCGCCCTAACTTGCGCTCGCCATGAGTGACCAGGTCGTCCACAGCGAGGTTCAACCGTTTTCGGCGCGTGCTGCGCTTCCCTGGCTGGTGAGCCTTGGGGTATATGCCCTGTTGCTGATTCTTGGACCGCGGCTGCTCAATGATCCCGACAGCTATTCGCACATCGAAGTCGGGCGCTGGATCATCGCGCACGGCATGCTGCCGGCGACTGACCCATTTTCCTTTTCGAGGCACGGCGCGCCCTGGATCACCTTCGAATGGCTCTCGGAGATCATCTACGCCGGTGCCTACGCGCTTGCCGGCTGGCAGGGCGTCCTCGTCGTCGCTGCCGCGGCGATAGCGCTCGCCTTTGGTTTGTTGACGTTCTTCCTGCTGCGCGAGCTTTCGCCGACCCAGACGCTGCTCATGGTGATCGCGGCCGTCATCCTGTTGGCGCCGCATATGCTGGCGCGGCCACACGTGCTGGTGCTGCCGCTGATGGTGACCTGGGCGGCTGCCCTGGTGCGCTGCATGGAGCGTGGTGGGCCTCCGCCGTATTGGGCCCTTCCTCTACTGGTCGTGTGGGCCAATCTGCACGGCAGTGTGGTGCTGGCGCTTGGACTGATCGGCCCTGCGGGGCTCGAGGCGCTGCTGCGCGAGAAGCGTAGCGAATGGCCACGCGTGTTCCTGCAGTGGCTGCCGTTCACCGCGCTCGCGGTCGCGGCGTCCTGCCTGACGCCCTACGGGCCGGAACCGCTGCTGATGCCGCTGACGACGCTCGGCCTCGGCCCCGCGCTCGGTTGGATCGCGGAATGGCGGCCGCAGGATTTCAGCCACATAGGCTTCTTCGAATTGCTGCTGCTGGCCGGCATCTTCGCGCTCTCGCGTGGCGTGACGCTGCCGGTCGTGCGTGCGTTGGTCGTGATCGGCTTGCTGCATTTCGCGCTGGCCCAGATCCGCAATGCGGATCTGCTGGCCATGCTGGCGCCGCTCTATCTGGCGGCTCCGCTGGGGCGGACGTTCGGCGGACCGGTGGGAGAAGATGCTCCCGGCTCGTCACGCGGCCTGAACCTGGCCACGCTGGGTGTGTTGATCGTGGTGAGCGGGGCGACGCTGGCGCGTGACATACGACCGGCTCCGGCCATTACCCCTCAGGCTGCCATCGCTGAAGCCAACCTCGCCACGGCGGGGCACGTGCTCAACGATTATTCCTTTGGCGGCTATTTGATGTTTGCCGGCATTCCCACCTTTATCGACGGTCGCGGTGAACTGTACGGGGGAGCGTTCATCAACCGCTACAATCGTGCCCTGGCGCTGGTCGATCTCGGCGACTTTCTCAAGTTGCTCGACGAATACAACATCGGCGCAACGCTGCTCGCGCCGGGAACGCCGGCGATAGCGATGCTGGACCGGCTGCCCCAATGGCAGCGCGTCTACAGCGACGACGTGGCGGTCGTGCACAAGCGGCGAGATATGCCGCAATGATAGATCAAGCGGTCCCGTAGGCGGCGTATTGGCCGCCGAGCGGCACGCTGCTCAGGGTCGCTTCGAGGCGCCGCGCCGGCTTGGTGTCCCAGGGCAGCAGCAGGAAATGGCGCGCACCGATCTCGCGCAAGCCGCCGGCAGCCATCAATTTTCGGGTTGTGCCGGCCCCGAGCAGGACGGCGTCCCGGTCGAACTCACAACGCGCGACGGCAAGGCGGGTCAGCGGGTTGTACGGATTGTGCTCGATGACGCAGACGAGTCCCCCGGGGCGGGTCACGCGCCGCATCTCGGCGATGAATTGCGCCCATTCGGCCGGCACGACGTGGTGCATCACGCAGACGGCGGTGACCAGATCGAAGCTGGCATCGTCGAAAGGAAAGGTGCGGCCGTCAAACTCACGGTAGTCGACCTTGCCGTTGTCAGCGCGTGCCTGCGCCAGGCTGGCCGAAGAAACGTCGATCCCGCTCAAGCGGCCGACCATGCCGTGCAGCAGGGGATGAAGGCTGCCCACGCCGCAGCCGACGTCCAGCATGTCGGGCCTCTCCTTGTCGAGCCGCTGCGCGATCAGATTGCCCAGGAGATCGGCCTTGGCGCGCATGAAGAAGTGATGCGGCAAGCCGGAGAAGTCGATCGAGGATTGGACCACGTCACGGTAGTTGTCGTGATAACCGTCAAAGAGTTCGGTCATGCGCCGGCTCACTCGTTGACGGCGTGGATCGCGGGTGCGGCCGCCGTCTCGTTGCGGTCGAAGCCAGCGCGTGTCTGCACCACATAGAGCGGGCGACGTTTCACCTCGGCATGGATGCGGCCGACGTAAAGCCCCACGATACCCGTCATCAGCATGTTCATTCCACACAACAGGGACACGACGACCATCGTCGAGGACCAGCCGGTCACGAGATGACTGTCGTTGCTGAGCCACAACAGGATCACCCAGCCGCCGTAGAGCAATGCCAGACCTGAGACCGTCAATCCGCACCAGATTGCGAGCCGCAAGGGCAGATCGGAAAAGCCGAGCGCGGCGTTCATCGCGAGCCGCACCATCTTGAACACCGGATATTTGGTCTCCCCCGCTGCACGCTCGAGGCGGTGGAAGGCGACCTCGGCCTGCCGGAAGCCGAGCCAGGCGATCATGCCGCGTACGAAGCGGTCCTGCTCCGGCATCTGCCGAAGCGCGTCGAGCACCTTGCGATCGATCAGGCGGAAGTCGCCGACATCGGCGGGGATGCCGACCGAGGACATCCTGCCGAGAAGCCGATAGAACAGATGCGCGGTCGCGCGTTTGAATCGGCTTTCGCCGTCGCGCGACAGGCGGCGGGCGTGGACGATGTCGTTGCCTTCCTGCCATTTTGCGATCAATTGCTCGATCACTTCAGGCGGATCCTGCAAATCGGCATCCATGACGATGATTGCTTCACCTTGCGCGGCGTCCATGCCGGCGGTGATGGCGATCTGATGCCCGAAATTTCGCGACAGGCCGATATAGCGAAAGCGCGGGTCGCGCGTGGCGAGCGCCTGTAGCACGATCGAACTGGAATCGCTGCTGCCGTCGTCGACGAAGATCGCCTCAGCCGGCCCGTCGAGCCGGGACAAGACCAGGTCGAGCCTGCGCAGCAGCACCGGCAACACGGCTTCCTCGTTGAACACGGGGATGACGAGGCTGTAGCGGATCGACTGGAAATTGGCCGCCATGCGAGAGAGTCCAACTCGTTGCAGGAGCGGAAGTCTATGCCGGGGGTGGTTAAGGTCGCCTTGCCACAACCGTTAAAGGATATGGGGAGCCGGGGTGGCTTCCAAAAAGCGGTGCGAATGGTGATGCCCGATTAACCACGCCGAGCAGCCGCGGCTTTGGCCCAGGACTTGCGGCCTAGGACTTGCGGCGGATCTTGTAGAGAACAAATCGCTTCGAGGTATCCAGCGCTTCCAGCAGATCCGGCAGTGGGTTTACGGCCCGCGGTCCGAGGACGTAGAGATAGTCGAAGTCCTGGGGCCAGGTGCTGACGAACGGCGGAACGCCATCCGGCGGCCGGCTTGCCGCAATCGCGGTCAGCACGCCCAGCGGCATCGGCCCCCCGTAGGGAATGGCAAGGCGGCGCACGTCCTCGCGTGGCCGCACGGGCTGCTTGCCCGCTTCCGTAAATAGATTGGGCACGAACGCGTTGGCATAGTGCACGGCGAGCGTAGGCGCATAATACATCGGATATGAGGTGAGGTCGGCGAAGGGCGGGTCTCCATTGTCGTCCGTGCTGGCGACCAGGATGCGCGAGCCGCGATCGATCTTGTGGAACGACTCGACGATGGCCGCATAGTCGGTGCGGTAAGGCAACCACACCGCGAGCACGACGGCGAGATTGACCAGGATGATGCCACTGATCGCGGCGAGCGCTGCCATTCTCCATGTCCGGCTGGGCAGCGTAATAGAGCAGAAGGCCGGCAGGATCAGAGCCGCAGCGGGAATCACGCGAAGGTCGACGAACGAAGTTCCGAACAGCTTCGAGGGAATGACGACGTAGAGCAGCGCGAAGCCGGTCGCGAGCCAGATCCCGGCTGCTTCGAGCTTGAGGACGCCGCGTCTTGCGGCGAAAAACAGCGAGATCATCAGCGCAAGCCCGGTCGCAGCCGCGATCGTCAAATTGTAACCGTTCATGATGCGCAACGGCCAGATCGGCTTGAATCCGAAGAACCAGTTCGTTCCTTCGCTTCCGATCGATCCCGCGGTCATGCGCATGATCCCAAACAGGGCAAGCGCCGGTACGGCCAGCGCGGCGAGCCGCGCGGCGGCGACACCGTACGATATTCGCCCATGGCGGATGCGCGAGAGCTCGTAAAGGCCGAGCGTCGCGCCGTAGATGCCGAGGGAGAAGAAATGCGCCGCAAATAGCGCAGCGACGAAGACCATGTTGACGACGAAACGCAATGGCCATGGGCGTTCCGCGAGCATCAGATAGACGGCGATGCCGCAGAGAGCGAGGCCCAGTCCGAACTCGAAATTCACGAAGCCCCAGCTGAACGGTAGGCAGTAAAGGAACGCGAGCGCCGCAAAGCCGGCGAGATGGACCCGTCCCTTCCGCGCCCATTCGAGCAAGAGCGCGCCCCCAACGATCAGCAATTGACTCAGGAGCAGAAACAGCCGCGTGGCGTTCTCGACGCTGATCAGCCGCGCTATCTGCGGGACCAGCAGATCCATGCCAAGGTTGGGATAGAATGCCCAAGCCACTTCGTAATGCGGATTGGCGTTGGGGGTGCCGTTCTGGCTCAGAATATACATCCGGGCGAGGTGATTGGGATAGTCGACCATCGCGGGGATAGGGGTCAGCAGCACCGGAAGAAACGACACAGCCGCCAGGACAGCAAGAACGGTGATCGCCACCGATCGGTCCGAGCCAAGACCAGCCCGGATTGTCGAGGTCGGCTTGTCAGAAGAAATCATGTCATCGGGCCGCTGCAGTTTGAGCTTACGCTCTACGATGGCGCAACCGCCCGACACAACGCCATATTGCGAATTCGCGAAAATCAAGCTGGGTCGTCGCCGCATCGGAAGGAGGAGCCCGTCATCCGACGCGCTGCACGCGGACTTGTGCTGATGAGATTGCGGCGCGCCGGCAATGCCGGCTACTTGACCGCCGCGCCGACCGAGTTGAATTTGCCGCTCAGGAGTGCGCTGCCGGTGTTGTTCACGGCCGCGATGATCGCAAACGCGATGCCGGTGGCGATCAGACAATACTCGATGGCAGTGGCACCATTTTCATCGGCAAGAAATGACTTGAGCAAAGTCATCGTCAACTCCTGTTCATCCGTCCAACCTAGGCTGGTGCCGTTTTCGGAATGGTAAATTGATTCAGCAATTTTTCGCGGGCGCGTCAAAACCCAGGTGGATGGTCCTCACCTGCCGTTTGGTATGGTGTCACCGATCGACTTAAGGTTTCGTCACCCAATTCGGACGCATTTGGCGATATCGTCATCCCGTCTCAGGACGAGATCTGGCGTTCCGGCGCGGCCTTGCCGGGGCGTTTCAGCACCGTTGCCAGGCGTCCGACCAGATAGCTCACCGCGCATGGCTGCGCCCGCGCGGAGCTGCCGGCGAGGCTTTCTTCCTCGGCCCGTCGTTGACGATGCCGATGTAGTTCTGTCTGGCGTCCTGCTGCTGCACGAGCCTGCAAATCCCGGGTTCAATCGAGGCGCAACAATGCTGCGCGGAGCGGGAAGCGTCGGTTAATTTTGCCTTCCGTAGGATTACGTGTCGTCCCCGCGACCGCGGGCAGACGCTGAAAGCGCGGGCTTGGCTTAACGGATTGTTGAGCCTGTTCTTGAGCGGGGCGCCGGCTCAGTCGCGCCGACCGTCCACATTCAACGCCCGTAACACCGCGATGCGGGCGAACATCATCCAGCCGCCGCCGGTCTCGGCCGCGTTGATCAGGGTTTCGATCGCGGTCTGCCAGTGGCTCGCATGCTGCGTGTCCTCGGGCAGTCGCATGATGTGATCGGCAGCTTCTTGCAGCGTCCGCAGCTTGCGCCCGCCACGTAACGAAATGGGATCGTCGAATGCGGTCGACCAGGGCATGTCAGGTCGGCCGATCGACGAGGGGAGGCATCACGGCGCCGTCGCTGTGCGATGCTGCTAGCCGGCCTTCTTCGCCCGAGCCGGCGCGCGCACCGGCTTGTCGCCTTTTTTGGGAGCGGCTTTCGCAGCAGCGTCCTTGCCGCCCTTGCCGGCGATTGGCAGCAGCATCTCGCGCTGGCCTTCGACGCGCTTTTTCGGCTTCTTGCCCTTGAGGGCGTCCTTGGTCACATCCTTGGCCACTTTCGCCGCGGGGCCTGCGTCCTTCTCGTTCGCGATGCTCTTCTTCAGCGCGTCCATGAGGTTGATGACGTTGCCACCGGTCTTGGGCGCGGTCTTTGCTGCGATGGGCGCGCCGCTGCGCTTCTTGTTGATGAGGTCGATCAGCGCGGTCTCGTAGTGGTCCTCGAACAGCTCGGGCTCGAACGCGCCGGACTTCTTCTCGACGATGTGCTTTGCAAGGTCGAGCATGTCTTTGGTCAGCTTCACGTCCTGGATGTCGTCGAAATAGTCGTTCTCGCCGCGCACCTCGTAGGGGTAGCGCAGCAGCGTCCCCATCAGGCCGCTCCCGAGCGGCTCCAGCGCGATGATGTGCTCGCGGTTGGTCAGCACCACGCGGCCGATCGCGACCTTGTCCATGCTCCGGATCGTCTCGCGGATCACCGCAAAGGCGTCGTGACCGACCTTGCCATCGGGCACGAGATAATAGGGACGGATCAGATAGCGGCTGTCGATGTCGGTCTTCGGTACGAACTCGTCGATCTCGATCGTGTGGGTGGAGTCCAGCGCGATGTCGTCGAGCTCGTCCTTGGTGACCTCGATATAGGTGTCGGTGTCGACCTTGTAGCCCTTGACGATGTCCTCCGAAGTCACCTCGTCACCGGTCTCGGCGTCGACCTTGAGGTACTTGATCCGGTGGCCGGTCTTGCGGTTGATCTGGTTGAACGAGACCTTCTCGGTATCCGAAGTGGCCGGATAGAGAGCGACCGGGCAGGTCACGAGCGACAAACGCAGAAAACCCTTCCAATTGGCGCGGGGGGCCATGGGCTACTCCAAACGCAACGGGGACAGAAGACGAAGATACCATCGGGGAACACCGAATCATAGCAAGGCGGATCGCTGAATCTTGCATCTGCGTTAACCGGCCGTCCGGCGCGCGGTTGCAGCCTGATCCGGCTGCAAAGGCCGGAACATCATATCCGATCATGCGTTGCCACGGGACATTCCGCCGCGAGGAGTCGCAGCCATCCGACGCGACGGCCAGAAATTGAGGTCACCATGGCAACCACGCGAGACCAACGTCAGATCGTGGAAACTCCGACCGAGGCGCGCCAGGGCGAGCCCGGGCCGTCGGTGGCGGCGCTGCTCGCCATATCCACCGGGCTCGCGATCCTGATCCTCGCGGTCATCTGGTTCGTTTTCTTCCGGACCTGATCGGCAGATCGACCGGACGGTTCGCACCTTCCGACTCGCCGCGTAACGCGGCACATTGCGCCCCCCCCCGCCCCCGGGGGGGGGGGGGGCGGGGGGGGGGGGGGGGGTTTTGGGGGAGGGGTGGGGTTTGACCAAAAAGTTAACCCGCCCGTTTCCCGGGTTGATATTAAGTTAACGCCGGGATTTGTGATCAGGG
>NZ_JBVVPQ010000016.1:44320-81369 GCF_055811695.1 Bradyrhizobium sp. MI1.3
TTTTACCCCCCCCCCCCCGCCCCCCCCCCCCCGCCGGGGCCCCCCCCCCCCCCCCCCCCCAACCGGGGCAAATTCCCCCCCCCCCGCCCGCGGGCGCGCCGGGGGCCGGGGGGGGCGCAGTGCGTTGATCGCGAACAGGTCGGATATGACCAAAAAGTAACGCGGCCGGTTCCCCGTGTTCATATTCAGTTCACGCCGGAATTGCTCATCTGTGCGGGTGTTCATGCGGCCTAATTCTGGAGAGAAGCGTGCGCCTGCTCGTCGTTGAGGACGACCCCGATCTCAATCGCCAGCTTACCAAGGCGCTGACCGACGCCGGCTATGTCGTCGATCGCGCCTTCGACGGGGAGGAGGGGCATTATCTCGGTGACAACGAGCCCTACGACGCCGTGGTGCTCGACATCGGCCTGCCGAAGAAGGACGGCATCTCGGTGCTGGAAGCCTGGCGGCGCAACGGCCGTACCATGCCGGTCCTGATCCTCACCGCGCGTGACCGCTGGAGCGACAAGGTCCAGGGCTTCGATGCCGGTGCCGACGACTATGTCGCAAAGCCGTTCCACCTGGAGGAGGTGCTGGCGCGTATCCGCGCGCTGCTGCGCCGCTCCACCGGTCATGCCCAGAGCGAGCTGAGCTGCGGCCCCGTCACGCTCGACACCAGGACCGGCCGGGTCAGCGTATCCGGCAATCCCATCAAGATGACGTCGCACGAATATCGGCTTCTGGCCTATCTGATGCATCATTCGGGGCGCGTCGTGTCCCGCACCGAGCTGGTCGAGCATCTCTACGACCAGGACTTCGACCGCGACTCCAACACCATCGAGGTCTTCGTCGGCCGCATCCGCAAGAAGCTCGACGTGGACATCATCCAGACTGTCCGTGGCCTCGGCTATCTCCTGACCCCGCCGACCCCCGGCGCTTGAAGCGTGGTGTCTCGGACTATCTTGTCTAGACGTATCTTGGCTTGACGGGCGGCCCGGCAGAGGCCTTGTTCGGGTCATGAGTTCCGACCCCATGCCACCCCGCGCCTCCGGGATCATTCCGATGCCCGCCAGCTCGCTCGCGAACCGCCTGTTTCTGTCGGCGACCGCGTGGCTCGTGGTGATCCTGGCCATCACCGGCGTGGTGCTGTCGTCGGTCTACAAGAACGCCACCGAGCGCGCCTTCGACCGCCGGCTCAATCTCTATCTCCGCACGCTGATCGCCGAGGTCGCCACCCCCGACGAGCCCCCGGACCGCCAGTTCCAATCGCTCGGCGAGCCTCTGTTCGAGCTGCCGTTGTCCGGCTGGTACTGGCAGATCACGCGGACCGACACCGAAAAGCCGGAGGTGCGCTCCTCGCGCTCGCTCTGGGACAAGAAGCTGCCGAAGCTGGAAGAGCAGGGCACCGAGCTTACCGCCGCCGGCATCCGGATCGCTTATGTCGACGGTCCCGAGGGACAGAATCTGCGTATGGTGGAGCGGCCGGTCGATCTCGGCGCGGACGGCAAATTTCTCGTCAGTGTCGCCGGCGACGACACCGAGATTTTCGACGAGACGCGCAGTTTCGATTACTACCTTGGCGGCACGTTCACCGCGCTCGGCATCGTGTTGCTGCTGACCACCGTGTTTCAGGTCCGCTTCGGTCTCGCGCCGCTCAAGCGCATCTCCGAATCCATCGCCGACATCCGGTCCGGGCGGGCGGAGCGGCTCGAGGGCGAGTTCCCGGTCGAGATCGCACCGCTGGCGCGCGAGACCAACGCGCTGATCGACGCCAATCGCGAGATCGTCGAGCGCGCACGCACCCATGTCGGCAATCTCGCCCACGCCATCAAGACGCCGCTCTCGGTCATCGTGAACGAGGCCGGCGCGCATGCCACCGACCCGTTCGCGGCCAAGGTGATGGAGCAGGCCGACGTGATGCGTGACCAGGTCGCCCATCATCTCGAGCGCGCGCGTATCGCGGCGCGGGTCTCGGTCGTCGCGACGGTGACGGAGGTTGCACCGGCCATCGAGGCATTGCGGCGGACCATGGAGAAGATCCACCGCGGCCGCGGCATCGTGGTCGAGGCCGAGGCCGATCCGTCGGCGAAATTTCGTGGCGAGCGGCAGGATCTGGAGGAGATGGTCGGCAATCTCGTCGACAACGCCTGCAAATGGGCGGCCTCGCGGGTCTTCATCGAAGTTCTGGTGGAAGCGCCGCATCAGGCGAGCAGCGGTCCGCGGCTGCATATCATCGTCGACGACGACGGCCGCGGCCTGTCGGAGGCCGAGCGCACCCAGGTCTCACGGCGCGGCCAGCGCCTCGACGAATCCAAGCCCGGATCGGGGCTGGGGCTGTCGATCGTGACCGAGCTCGCTGCGCTCTATGGCGGCAGCCTCTCCCTCGGCCGCGCACCGACTGGGGGCCTGCGGGCGGAGCTGGTCCTCCCCGGAATATAATCCCTTGTTCCGACGCGACTATTTGGTCTGCGGCACGTCGATCTGGACGAAACCAGGGGTATTCGGAGCGACTTCCTAAACGGCTTCTTAAGTGGCCCCACCTATGATCGAGCAGGACGGACCCCACGTCCGCCATTTTACCGTTCATTACCCGGGCGCATGAGCCAGACATCGATCGAGCGGCTGAGGGACTATCTCGCGCAGCTCCCGCCGCAGGCGCAGGCGCTGCTGATGCGGGAGTTCGAGCGTGCGCTCGAGCGCGGCCAGGACACGGCCGTGGCAACCCTCGTGCTCGACCAGCTGCGCAAGATTGTCCGCAAGACGGAAGCCGACGAGGCCCCACCGCCGCGTACGGACGATCTGTCGCGGCTGCTGTTCCAGGTGCTGGAACCATTCCTGGTCGAAGCAGGCGCCCCGATCCGGGCCGGGCAGATCCGCCGCTCTTCGCTGGCTCCGATCTGGCAATGGCTCGGCCGCGACGGTGCTCCGGCCAAGCTGAATGAATTCGAGGCGGCGCTGGCGCGCATGCCGGCCGACAGCGCAGGGCAAGTCGAAGCGCTGGCCTCGAAGCTCCAGGCGGTCGCTGCGGATGCCATCTTCGAGCTGACGGGACCGGGCGGGGGTGACAAATCGCGTGCGCTCGCCCGCGTCGGTCCGCCCAACGTGATCGAGGACCTCTATTCGACCGGGGCGGTGCTTGCGGTCCGCGACGCCATCGCCACCTTGAACGAGAAGCTGCCGCGCTCTTTGCGCGCCTTCGGCGATGCCCAGATCGCCTCGGTGACTGCGGCGCTCAACATTCCCGTCCTCCAGACGCCGCAGATGCTGCCCTTCGCGCTCTCCATCGTCGTGCAGCGGATGACCGCGCCGTGGCAGATCATCCGCCTCGCCATCAAGATTGCCGCGTCCGACGACGAGATCCGTGTCGCGGCAACGCCCTATGGCGTCGCGGTCACGATGGCGCTGCATGACCTGTCCTGCGTGGCCGCCATCCTGCGCATGGACATCAAGCGCGGTCATTTCGACAATGTCGCCGGCAATCTCAAGACGCTGCACGACGGCGTCCGAGGCCTGCGTACCGAGCTCGACCTGCGCAACGACTCCGCCTGGGGCAAGCAGTTGACCTCGATCCGGGCCGACATCTCCAACGCGCTGCAATCCGAGATCGACAGTGTTCCCGGCCGCGTCCGCCGCATCCTGCGCCAGCGCGCCGAGAAGGACATTCCGCCGGGCGCGCGGATCGACAGCACCGAGGTCGAGGAAACCGTGGCGCTGATCGATTTCGTCGCGACCTGTCGCAATTATGCGAGCGAGCTTGCAATCAACGAGGTGACACTGCGCACCTATTCCGACCTGCAGCAATATGTCGAGCGTTCGACCGAGCAGCTGGTGCAGTCGCTGCGCGGCGCCGATCACAAGGTCCGCACCTATCGGCAGCAGCAGGTGCAGGCCGCGATCCGCTTCTGCCAGGTGCTGTTCGGGGATGATTATGCCTCGCTGATGAGCCGCGCCGCGGAGAACGCGGCCACGGGCGAGCGCAAATCGTCGCGCGCGAGCTGATCCAGGCGCATATTTCAGCAGTCACAATTTCAGGTTGACGGTGTCGGTGGCTGGCCCTACGGTCGCCGTGCAACTTTCTGATATTTCTATCTGTGGGCGCATGAAATCCGTTATCAGTTCCATCGAAATCGAAAATCGCGTCGTCGTTGCCAAATATCAAAGGCTGATGGTAGGCGCGAAGGTGGTGCTGGTCGAGAAGGCAAGCGGTCGGCAGCTTCCTGAGACCGTCACCAGGGTTGCATCGCCCGTTCCCGTCGGGGCGTTGCGCATCAGATTGCCCGACGCTATCGAACCGGGAACATACTTCCTGAAGGCCTTTAACGGGCATGGCGAGGACGCCGCTCAAAGCGCGGACTTCGAGATCGGCTAAGCCGTTGGATTTTCACCGTTTCGGGACTGTGCGCGGTCGCGCCGAATTGACAATTGTCAATTGCCGCATCGTCCGGCCGTGGTGTAAAGCGACCTGTGGGCGCGGCTTGCGCGCTGCCGGAAGCTTGCCAGATGACGCTATGGTTCGTGTTCGCGCTGATGACGGTCGCGGCGATCTTCGCCGTGCTTTTGCCGCTCGGCCGTAGCGGACGCGCGCAAAATCAGGGCAGCGAAGTCGCGGTCTACAAGGACCAACTCGCCGAGATCGAGCGTGATCTTGCCGCAGGGCTGATCGCAGCGCCCGAAGCCGACGCCGCGCGCGTCGAGGTCAGCCGCAGGCTGCTCGCCGCGGCCGGAAGCGAGCCCGCAACGGCACCGAAATCCAGCCTCAAATGGCGCCGCGCGGCGGCCGTGTTGGCGCTTGCCGGCCTGCCGCTGGTTGCGATTGGTGTCTATGTGCCGCTCGGCTCGCCCAGGCTTCAGGACTTTCCGCTGGCGCAGCGGGAGCGCGGATCCGGGTCCGGCATGGCGCAGTCGCTCGAGAATCTGGTCGTACAGGTCGAGCAACATCTGGAAAAGAATCCAACCGACGGGCGCGGCTGGAACGTAATCGCGCCCGTGCTGGAGCGGCTCGGCCGCTTCGACGACGCCGTGCGCGCCTATCGCAACTCGCTCACCTACAATGGCGAGAGTGCGGAGCGCCGGTCCGACCTCGGCGAAGCGATCTCGGCCGCCGCCGGTGGCGTCGTGACCGCCGAAGCCAAGACCGAGTTCGAGCGCGCGCGCGCGCTCAGCGCGGATGATCCGAAAGCGAACTACTTCCTCGGTCTCGCCGCCGAGCAGGACGGCCGCAAGGACGACGCCGCCAATATCTGGCGAGCGCTGCTGGCGAAAGCGCCGGCGGATGCGCCGTGGCGCCCTCTGGTGCAGAGCTCGCTCGCGCGAGTCGGCGGCGGTGGCGCTACGATGCCGGCGCTGTCGGATGAGACCCTCGCGGCTTCCAAGGACATGAAAGAGGGCGATCGCAACGCCATGGTTCGCGGCATGGTCGAACGGCTCGCCACGCGCCTCAAGCAGAATGGCGACGACGTCGAGGGTTGGCTGCGCCTGGTGCGCGCCTATCTCGTCATGGGTGATCGCGACAAGGCGGTGGGGGCATCGACCGATGCCCGCCAGGCGGTTGCCAACGATGCAGCGCGGTTGCGCCAGCTCGATGAAGGCCTCAAGACACTCGGGCTCGACGGATGACGATGTCAGGACGAGACGGGCAGGGAATGGATACGCCATGACGCGCAAGCAGCGACGTATGACCATCATCGGCGGCTCGCTTGCCGTGCTCGCGCTCGCGGCCGCGCTGGTGCTCAACGCACTGCGCGACTCCATCGTGTTCTTCTCGACGCCGACCATGGTCGCCGAGAAGCACGTCGCGCCCGGCAAGCGGTTTCGCCTCGGCGGCCTGGTGCAGCCCGGCTCGCTCCAGCGCGGCGACAATCTCGCGGTGACCTTCGAGGTCGCCGACGGTGGCGCAAAGCTTCCGGTCGCCTTCAAGGGCATTTTGCCTGATCTGTTCCGCGAAGGGCAGGGCGTCGTCGCCGAAGGCGCGCTCGACGCCGATGGCGTGTTCAAGGCCGACACCGTGCTCGCCAAGCACGACGAAACCTACATGCCAAAGGACGTCGCCGATGCCCTGAAGAAGCAGGGGCATTGGAAGGATGATTACGGCGCCAAAGCTTCCGATGGCGTCAAGCCCGCGGCCACAACCGCGCAGGGCAATTCGCAGGGAGCAGTGCGGTGATCGCGGAGTCAGGACATTATGCGCTGGTGCTGGCGCTCGGACTGGCACTGATCCAGTCCATCGTGCCCCTGATCGGCGCGCGACTGCGTGATGACGCGCTGATGAATGTGGCGCGGTCCACCGCGCTGGCGCAGCTCCTGTTCGTCGGTGCGTCGTTCGTCGCACTGGTGATGCTGCACGTAGAGTCGGATTTCTCGGTCGTCAACGTCTACGAGAATTCCCACTCCATGAAGCCGCTGCTCTACAAGATCACCGGCGTGTGGGGAAACCATGAAGGCTCGATGCTCTTGTGGGTGTCGATCCTTGCGCTGTTCGGCGGATTGGTGGCCGCCTTCGGCAACAATCTGCCGCTGTCGCTGCGCGCGCATGTGCTGGCCGTACAGGCGTGGATCGCCAGCGCATTCTATCTCTTCATCCTGGTGACCTCCAACCCATTCCTGCGCATCGCCAACCCGCCGATCGAGGGACGCGATCTCAATCCGGTGCTTCAGGACATCGGTCTCGCCGTGCATCCGCCAATGCTCTATCTCGGCTATGTCGGCTTCTCGATCTCGTTCTCCTTCGCGATCGCGGCGCTGCTGGAGGGTCGGATCGACGCAGCCTGGGCGCGCTGGGTGCGGCCGTGGACGCTGGTCGCCTGGATCTTCCTGACGCTCGGTATCGCCATGGGTTCGTACTGGGCCTATTACGAACTGGGTTGGGGCGGCTGGTGGTTCTGGGACCCGGTCGAGAACGCCTCGCTAATGCCGTGGCTTGCCGGCACCGCGCTGCTGCATTCGGCGCTGGTGATGGAGAAGCGCAACGCGCTGAAGGTCTGGACCATCCTCTTGTCAATCCTGACCTTCTCGCTATCGCTGCTCGGGACCTTCCTGGTGCGCTCGGGGGTCATCACCTCGGTGCATGCCTTCGCGACCGATCCAACCCGCGGGGTGTTCATTCTCCTGATTCTCTGCCTGTTCATCGGGGGCAGCCTGTCGCTGTTCGCCGGGCGCGCGACGTCGTTGAAGCAGGGCGGCCTGTTTGCGCCGATCTCGCGCGAGGGCGCGCTGGTGCTGAACAATTTGCTGCTCACGGTCGCCTGCGCGGTGGTGCTGTTCGGCACACTCTATCCGTTGGCGATGGAGATGCTCGCCGATTTCAAGATGTCGGTCGGCGCGCCGTTCTACAATCTCACCTTCGCGCCACTGTTCGCGCTGTTGCTGCTCGCCGTGCCGTTCGGGCCGATGCTGGCATGGAAACGCGGCGATCTGCTCGGCGTCACCCAGCGTCTGCTCGCGGCAGGCGTAGCCGGGCTCGTCGCCGTCGCCATGGTCTGGGGCTGGGCGCGCGGCGGCAGCGCGCTCGCGCCATTGGCAATCGGACTTGGCGTCTTCGTCATTGCCGGCGCAGCGACGGATCTGGCCGAACGAACTGGTTTGTTTCGCCTGCCGTTCGCGACGACGCTGCATCGTGCCCGCGGTCTGCCGCGCTCGGCCTGGGGCTCGGTATTTGCGCATGCCGGCCTCGGCGTCGCGTTGATCGGGATCGTTTGTGAGACCACCTGGAATAGCGAATATATCGCGACCATGAAACAAAACGACGTCGCCCATGTCGCCGGCTATGACGTCAAGCTGGATGGCCTGTTTCAGCGTCAAGGGCCGAACTTCCACGAGATGATCGCCGAGTTCAACGTCAGCAGTGACGGCGAGAAGCTCAGCGTGATGACGCCGTCCAAGCGCAGCTTCACCACCCGCGGCTCCTCGACCACCGAGGCCGCGCTGCTGACGCGCGGCGCCAGCCAGCTCTACATCTCGCTCGGCGACGCCACTGCCGAGGGCGCCATTGCCGTGCGCATCTATCACAAGCCGCTGGTGCTGCTGATCTGGTGGGGGCCAGTGCTGATGGCATTCGGCGGCGTGCTGTCGCTGTCGGACCGGCGCCTGCGGGTGGGTGCGCCAAAACCGGCGCGGGCCAAGCAGCGCCTGCAGCCGGCGGAGTGATCCGATGCGCCGAATGATGGTCGCGTTCGTCGCGCTGATGCTGCTGGCCTTGCCTGCGGCGCATGCCGTGCAGCCCGACGAGATCATGTCGGACCCTGCGAAGGAGTCGCGTGCACGCGACTTATCGCGCGAGCTGCGTTGCATGGTCTGCCAGAACCAGTCGATCGACGACTCCGATGCGCCGCTGGCGCGCGATTTGCGGCTCCTGGTGCGCGAGCGCATCGCGGCGGGCGACAGCAATTCGCAAGTGCTCGATTTCCTGGTTGCGCGCTACGGCGAGTTCGTGCTGCTCAAGCCGCGCTTCGAGCGCCAAAACATACTGCTGTGGCTGCTCGCGCCGCTGCTGCTGATTGGCGGCGGCCTGGCGTTATGGCTGCAAATCCGCCGGCGCTCGCGAAATGGTGCAGACGTCCCGGCTCCGCCGCTCACGCCCGATGAAGAAGCGCGGCTCGCCGCATTGATGGCGGATGAAGCCAAGTCTCACTAGCTACGTTGCTGCGCGCAGAAGCCGGCACTGCGCGGGCGTTCCCGGAACTTCGTTAAGTTCCTACAGGCTCACTACTTTCGGCCGCGATAAACTGCCGCATCCGCATTCTCCGTTCATTACAAAAGTTTAACCCCGCCGCCAGCGCACGGTAAGGCGGCAGCCCCCATCTTCAGGTTCGTAAGGTGCCGCCATCAGGTACCAAATGGATTTCAAGGCCCTGGAGATCTCTGCATGACCGACCGTTCCGACCTCTCGAACCTTCCGTCCTACCGGCAGCCCCGCCGGTCCGTTTTCTCGGCCCGCAAGTTCGCGCTGATGGCCTCGGTCGTCGCCGGCCTCGGTGCCGCCGTCTACGGCTTTGGCCCGTCGACCTCGCCAGCCGATCTGTTCTCGAGCCCGGCGCATGCGCAGGTCAACAACGAGGTCCGCAAGGTCGAGCGTCCGATCGGCTTCGCCGACATCGTCGAGCGCGTGAAGCCGTCAGTGATCTCGGTGAAGGTCAATATCAAGGAAAAGACCGCGAGCAATGATGACGGCGATGACGCGCAGTCGCCGTTCCAGCCGGGCTCTCCGATGGAGCGATTCTTCCGCCGCTTCGGCGGTCCGGACGGCATCCCGGGCCTGAAGGGTGGTGGCGGTCGCGGCCGCGTCGTGCAGGGCCAGGGCTCGGGCTTCTTCATCTCGGCTGATGGCTTTGCCGTGACCAACAACCACGTGGTCGACGGCGCCGACAAGGTCGAAGTCACCACCGACGACGGCAAGACCTACACAGCCAAGGTGATCGGCACCGACCAGCGCACCGACCTCGCCCTGATCAAGGTCGAGGGCAGCTCGAACTTCCCGTTCGCGAAGCTTGCCGACGGCAAGCCGCGGATCGGTGACTGGGTGCTCGCAGTCGGCAACCCGTTCGGCCTCGGCGGCACCGTGACTGCCGGCATCGTTTCGGCCAGCGGCCGCGACATCGGCAACGGCCCCTACGACGATTTCATCCAGATCGATGCGCCCGTGAATAAGGGCAATTCCGGCGGTCCGGCCTTCGACACCAACGGTGAGGTGATGGGCGTCAACACCGCGATCTACTCGCCCTCCGGCGGCAGCGTCGGCATCGCGTTCTCGATTCCCGCGAGCACTGTGAAGAGCGTGGTGGCGCAGCTCAAGGACAAGGGCTCGGTCAGCCGCGGCTGGATCGGCGTGCAGATTCAGCCGGTGACATCCGACATCGCCGACAGCCTCGGCATGAAGAAGGCCGAAGGCGCGCTGGTTGCCGAGCCGCAGGCGAATGGTCCGGCGGCCAAGGCCGGCATCGAGTCCGGCGACGTGATCACGTCGGTCAACGGTGAAACCGTCAAGGATGCCCGCGAGCTCGCCCGTACAATTGGCGGCCTGGCGCCCGGCGCGACCGTGAAGCTCAACGTGCTGCACAAGGGCCAGGACAAGGTCGTGAACCTCACCCTCGGCCAGCTGCCGAACACGATCGAGGCCAAGGCCGACATCGACAAGGACAGCGGCAAGGGCGCGAGCCGTGGCACTGATGTGCCCAAGCTCGGGATGACCGTCGCGCCCGCCGATTCCGTGGCCGGCGCCGGCAAGGAAGGCGTCGTGATCACCGAAGTCGATCCGAAGAGCGCGGCTGCTGAACGCGGCTTCAAGGAAGGCGACGTGATTCTCGAAGTCGGCGGCAAGAGCGTGAGCACCGCCGGCGAAGTCCGCGACGCCATCAACACGGCGCGGACCGACAACAAGAACAGCGTCCTGATGCGGGTGAAGAGCGGCGGCCAGTCGCGCTTCGTCGCCGTGCCCATCGCCAAGGGGTAACCAAGGGCCAGGCCTCAGGAGGCCTCCGAGATGAAGGGTGTCGCCGGCATCAGTCGCCCCCGCCGACGGCGCCCTTCGGGGGAGCAGCGCAACGTTTGCTTCCCCTGTCTACCTTCCGGTGGAATACGCCCCCCTCCGTCGGAAGGCCTAGGGCGGTGAAGTCCCCCAGCTTCACCGCCCGCCTTTTTCTCGATGCCAGAGTCGTTCACTCGGCTTGCATGCGATTGCCGCTCGCGCCATGTTTAGAGAAGGTTCACTCCCTTGACCGTTGCCGAACGCACGATGCGCCTCCTCATCATCGAAGACGACCGCGAATCCGCCGACTACCTCGTGAAGGCGTTTCGCGAGGTCGGGCACATTGCCGACCACGCCGCCGACGGCGAGGAAGGCCTCGCCATGGCCGAGAACGGCGATTACGACGTGCTAGTGGTCGACCGCATGCTGCCCAAGCGTGACGGCCTGTCGGTGATCGGCGCGCTCCGCGACAAGGACGATTCGACGCCGGTGCTGATTCTCTCCGCGCTCGGCCAGGTCGACGACCGCATCAAGGGCTTGCGCGCCGGCGGCGACGACTACCTGCCGAAACCCTATTCCTTCGCCGAGCTGTTGGCCCGGGTCGAGGTGCTGTCGCGCCGCCGTGGCGGTCCGGCCGAGGACACGCTGTACCGCGTCGGCGATCTCGAGCTCGACCGGCTCTCCCATCGCGTCGCGCGCGGCAAGGACGAACTGACGCTCCAGCCGCGCGAATTCCGCCTGCTCGAATATCTCATGAAGCATGCGGGCCAGGTGGTGACCCGCACCATGCTACTGGAGAACGTCTGGGACTATCATTTCGATCCGCAGACCAACGTGATCGACGTGCACATTTCGCGGCTGCGTTCCAAGATCGACAAGGGTTTTGAGCGGCCGCTGCTGCACACGATCCGCGGCGCGGGATACATGATCCGTGACGGCATTCGGTAAACTCGTCCGCACCACGGCATTCCGGCTGACGCTGGTCTATTTGCTGCTGTTCGCGATGTTCGCGGCCTCGCTGCTGGCCTATTTCGCCTGGAATACGCGGCGGCTGATCACCGAGGAAATCACGCAGACGGTCAATGCCGAGACCTCGGAGATCAACGAGATCTACGGCCGGCGCGGCTTGCGCGGTCTCGTGCTTGCGATTGAGTACCGGGCGCTGCGCCCGGGCGCCAATCTCTACCTCGTGACCACGCCGACCGGGCAGGCGATCGCCGGCAATGTCGGCTCGCTGGCGCCCGGTGTGATGGCGACGCGCGGCTGGTCGGAGACGGCATATCGGCGCATCGAGGATGCGGACGAGCGCGACCATCGCGCCCTGGTGCGCGTCACCGAGCTCGAGAATGGCTTCCGGCTTCTGATCGGCCGCGACCTCGCCGAGCGGCGGCGCCTGTTCGGCATCGTCGCCAAGGCCGCGCAATGGTCGGTGCTGATCGTCGTGGTGCTTGGCCTGGGCGGCGGGATCTTCGTCGCGCGCAGGGTGCTCAGGCGCATCGACGCCATGTCCGGGACGGCCCATCGCATCATGACCGGCGATCTCAGCGAGCGCCTGCCGGTGGGACGCAGCGGTGACGAGCTCGACCGCCTCGCCGAAAACCTCAATGCCATGCTGGAGCGCATCGAGGCGCTGATGGCGGGGCTGAAGGAGGTCTCCGACAACATCGCCCACGATCTCAAGACGCCGCTGACACGCTTGCGCAACCGCGCCGAGGAGGCGCTGGCGAAATCAGGCAGCGAGGCCGATTACCGCGCCGCGTTGGAGCGGACCATCGAGGAATCCGACGGCCTGATCCGTACCTTCAACGCGCTGCTGATGATCGCGCGCGCCGAGTCCGGTCAGGCGCGCGGCAACATGGACGATTTCGACGCTGCCGATGTCGCACACGGCATCCACGAGCTCTACGAGCCGCTGGCTGAAGACGACGGCATGACGCTGAAGGTCGAGGCCGATCCGACGCCGGTGCACGCCAACCGCGAACTGATCAGCCAGGCGCTCGCCAATCTGGTCGAGAATGCGATCAAATACGGCAAGCCGGTCGCGCTAACAGGTGGAACCGTGGTCAGCCTGGATTCAAGGCAGATCACGATCGAGGCGAAACGCGAGGGCGACCAAGTGCTGCTCAGCGTCACCGATCGCGGCCCCGGTATCCCCGAGGCCGACCGCAAGCATGCCGTCGAGCGATTCGTGCGGCTTGAAGCCAGCCGCACGCTGCCGGGCTCCGGCCTCGGCCTCAGTCTTGCGTCTGCGGTTGCAACGCTGCATGGCGGCGAATTGCGGCTGGGCGATGCCCATCCGGGCCTCGTCGCCACGCTGGTGCTGCCGGCGCTCGCGGGCGACAGGGTTGCTCCTCCAATACCGGATGTGCCACAGAAGGTGGCATGAACCACTCCGCGCCGGGAAACGCGGACAAGCATGGTGAGAGACTTGCCGCACGCTTCGCGGAGGCTCCCCATATTGCCGCTTCCGTCACCGACGAACGACGCTTCGAAAACTGGCTGGCCGAGCTCGAGCCGGCGCAATCGGCCCGTCTCCAGGCGCTGCTGGTTCATCCCTTCGCCGCCAATGTCCTCGCCGGCATCGCCGAATTCTCGCCCTATCTGTTCGATCTGGTGCGCGCCGATCCCTTGCGCCTGATCCGGCTGCTCGAATGCGATCCCGATGCGCATCTTGCCGCACTGATCGCGGAGGCGAGGGGAGCGGTGCTCGCAGTGCTCGACGAAGCCGAACTGATGCGGTTGCTTCGCCGCATGAAGGCAGAGGCCGCACTTCTGATCGCGCTGTGCGACATCGGTGGAGTCTGGCCGGTGATGCGGGTAACGGCGGCGCTGACCGATATTGCGGTCTGCTCCGTGCAGGCGGCGCTGCAGCACCTGCTGCGGCAGGAAGCCGCACGTGGAAAGCTTTCGCCGCCCAATCCCGAAGCACCGGAACAGGGCTGCGGGCTGATCGTGCTTGCGATGGGCAAGATGGGCGCGGGCGAGCTGAACTATTCCAGCGACATCGATCTCATCGTGTTCTTCGACCCTGATAACACGACACTCGTGCCTGACATCGAGCCGCAGCCGTTCTTCGTGAGGGTGACGCAGGGCATGGCGCGCATCCTCCAGCAGCGCACCTATGACGGCTACGTCTTCCGGGTCGATCTGCGGCTGCGCCCTGATCCGTCCTCGACACAGGTGGCGATCTCGCGGGACGCCGCACTGCATTATTACGAGCGGGAAGGGCGCACCTGGGAGCGCGCCGCGATGATCAAGGCGCGCGCCTGCGCCGGCGACGCCAGGGCTGGCGAAGCACTGCTCGCCGAGATCGCGCCCTTCGTCTGGCGCAAGCATCTCGACTTCGCCGCGCTTGCCGACGTTCACGACATGAAGCGGCAGATGCAGACCTATCGCGGCCAGAGCGAGGTTGCGGTCGAAGGGCATAACGTGAAGGTCGGGCGCGGCGGAATCCGCGAGATCGAGTTCTTCGCCCAGACCCAGCAATTGATCGCCGGGGGGCGACATCCCGAACTGCGCGTACGGCCGACGCTCGCCGCGCTCGGCGTGCTCGCTTCCAGCAACTGGATCACGGTTGCGGCGCGCGACGAGCTGACCACGGCGTACCAATTCCTGCGTCGGGTCGAGCATCGCCTCCAGATGATCGCAGACGAGCAGACCCACACGCTGCCCGAGGACAAGGAGGCGGTCGAGCGTTTCGCCTGGTTCTTCGGCTATCCGGATCGCGAGACCTTTGCCCGCGACCTTTTGCGCCAGCTCGAGATCGTGCAGGGCCACTACGAAAAACTGTTCGAGGGCGACGATCCGACCGGCACGGCCAAGCTGCCGGCGCTCGACTACAGTGCGGGTCCCGACGATCCGCGGCTGCTTCAGTACCTGGCGACACTCGGCTTCAAGAAGCCTGCCGCCGTCGCGCAGACCGTGCGCGACTGGATCACCGGCGACTACCGCGTGTTCCGCAATGAGGCGACGCGAAACGCATTCGTCGAATTCGTGCCGGCCCTGATCGACGGTCTCGCTCATGCCGAGGAGCCGGATCGGGCCGTCGTGGCGTTCGACCATTTCCTTGGAGCGCTTCAGCGCGGCGGCCGGCTGATCACGCTGCTCGGGCAGAACCGCGATCTCGTCGCGCTCGTGGCCCTGGTGCTGGGCGCGGCGCCTCGGCTCGGCGAGATGCTTGCGCGGCAGCCGCAACTGATGGACGGCCTGATTGATCCGCGCTTCTTCGGCGCCATGCCCGACAGGCAGGAATTGTCGGGGCGACTTGCGACGACGGTGCAGGATGCGGGCTCTTACGAAGAGTTCCTCGACCGCCTGCGTCTGTTCGGGCAGGAGAGCCTGTTCCTGATCGGCACGCGCATTCTCTCAGGCACGGTCTCGGCACAGCAGGCGAGCACGGCCTTTGCCGACGTCGCCGAGGGCATCGTCCATACCGTGCATGGCCTCGTCGCCGACCGTTTCGCCGCCCAGCATGGCCGGATCAAGGGGCAGGAGACCGCCATCATCGCGATGGGCCGGCTCGGCAGTCGCGAGATGACCGCGTCGTCCGATCTCGACCTGATCCTGCTTTACGATTTCGACAGCGACAATCCGGACTCCGACGGTGCGAAGTCACTGCAAGGTGCACATTACTTCGCCCGCTTCACCCAGCGCCTGATCAGCGCGTTCACGACGCGCACCAATTACGGGGTGCTTTACGAGATCGACATGCGGTTGCGCCCCTCGGGGCGCGCCGGCCCCGTGGCTTCGAGCCTCGTTTCGTTCGCGGACTACCAGGCCAACGAGGCCTGGACCTGGGAGCACATGGCGCTGACCCGTGCGCGCGTCGTGTCCGCTTCGCCCGAATTCCGGGAACGGATTGAACGCGTCATCCGCGCTGTCCTGACTCGTCGCCGCGATCCCGGAATCACCGCCAACGATGTTGCCGACATGCGGCGTGCGATCGCCCAGGAGAAGGGCGAGGCTGATTGCTGGGATCTCAAATATGCCGCCGGCGGCATGGTCGACATCGACTTCATCGCGCAATATCTCCAGCTCGTGCATGCGCACGAGAAGCCGGAGATTCTCGACGTTGGCACCACGCAGGTGCTGGAAAATGCATGCAGGCTGGGCGTGCTGTCGCAATCGGAGACCGAGATATTGCGGGCCGCAGCGCGGCTCTATCACGACCTGACGCAGATCCTGCGGCTCTGCGTCAGCGATCGGTTCAAGCCGGAGACTGCCGGCACCGACCTCTTGCGCGTGATGGCACGCGCCGGCGATGCGCCGCATTTCTCCTCGCTGGAGGCGCGCGTAAAGGAAACGCAGAGCGAGGTGCGCCGTGTGTTCAGGGCGCTGCTGGAAGGGACGTCGCCTGCTGCAGCGAGGTGAGCGCCTCCCGCACGTTCGGCTCCAGGCCCACGCCGCCGGCATCGAGATGGGCGAAGATCGCGCGCTTCATCCGCGGGTCCCAGAACTTCTTGATGTGGTCGGCGATCCCCGGCACGGCCTTGTCGTGGCCCTGGCTCCGGAAGAACGTGCCGATCTGGTTGGCCATGTAGATCAGGCGGTCAGGCGACATCGGCAACCTCCGTGGCATGACGGGTGACAACCCGGCTGCCATGCGAAAACACTTCGAACCCGTCCTGGCGGGCAATGGCAATCAGCGTGATGCCGGCGGCCTCCGCGGTGCGCACCGCAAGCGCGGTCGGCGCAGAGACGGCGACCATCACCGGCGCGCCGATGGCGGCGGTCTTCTGCACCATCTCGACCGAGACGCGGCTCGTCAGCAGCACGATGCCGCCGCTTGCAGGCGTGCGGCTGCGCGCCAGCGAACCGGCGAGCTTGTCGAGCGCGTTGTGGCGGCCGACATCCTCGCGCAGCGCGACGATACCGCCGGCAGGCGACCAGAACGCGGCGGCGTGAACGGCGCGGGTTTGCAAATTGATCGATTGCAGCGGTGCGATGGTCTGCATCGCCGCCATGACCTGCTCGGGCGTGAACGTCTGTCCCTGCGGCACGACGGCCGCAGGCCGCACAGCTTCGGCGATCGAGTCGATGCCGCAGATGCCGCAGCCGGTCGGGCCGGCGATGTGGCGGCGGCGCTCGCTGATGCGCGCGGCATCTTCCGAGGCCAGCCACATGCGCAGCTCGATGCCGTCGTCGAGGCGGACGATTTCGAGCGACTTGATGTCATCGACGGATTTGATGATGCCTTCGTCCAGGCTGAACCCGACCGCAAAATCTTCGAGGTTCTGCGGCGTTCCCATCATGACGGCGTAGGTGCCGCCATTGTAAGTCAGCGCCAGCGGCGTCTCCTCCGGGATCAGCCGCGCTCCTTCGGTCGCGACACCGTCGCGCCAGATCTCGCGGTCGATGGCCTGGACCGGCACGTGCATGCCGCTACTCCGCAGCCTCGGCCGGCGCGATGCGGCGGGAATGCCGCGCCTGCGCGTCGTAGGCCTTCTGCCAGTCGGACGGGCCGTTCGAGGGCGAAATCCGCACCGCCGTGACCTTGTATTCGGGGCAGTTGGTCGCCCAGTCCGAATAGTCGGTCGTGATGACGTTGGCCTGCGTGTCCGGATGGTGGAACGTGGTGTAGACGACGCCCGGCGCGACGCGATCGGTGATCTCCGCACGCAGCGTAGTCTCGCCGGCGCGGCTCTTCAGCCGCACCCAATCCCCGTCGCGCACGCCGCGCTGTTCGGCATCGTGCGGATGGATCTCCAGCCGATCCTCGGCATGCCAGACCACGTTCTCGGTGCGCCGGGTCTGCGCGCCGACATTGTACTGGCTGAGGATGCGGCCCGTGGTGAGCAGCAGCGGATAGCGCGGCCCGGTGCGTTCGTCGGTCGCGACATATTCGGTGACGACGAACTTGCCCTTGCCGCGGACGAAGCCGTCGATATGCATCACCGGCGTGCCCTCGGGCGCCTTGTCGTTGCAGGGCCATTGCACTGAGCCGAGCTCGTCGAGCTTGGCATAGGAGACGCCGGCGAAGGTCGGGGTGAGCGCCGCGATCTCGTCCATGATCTCGGAAGGATGGCTGTAGCTCATCTCGAAGCCCATGGCCTTGGCGAGGCGGATGGTGACCTCCCAGTCGGCGAGGCCGTTCTTCGGCGTCATCACCTTGCGCACGCGCTGGATGCGGCGCTCGGCGTTAGTGAAAGTGCCGTCCTTCTCGAGGAAGCTGGAGCCAGGCAGGAACACATGGGCGTAGTTCGCGGTCTCGTTCAGGAAGAGGTCGTGGACGATGACGCATTCCATCGCCGATAGTGCCGCCACCACATGCTTGGTGTTGGGATCGGATTGCAGGATGTCTTCGCCCTGCACGTAGATCCCCATGAACGTGCCTTCGACCGCGGCGTCGAACATGTTGGGAATGCGCAGGCCCGGCTCGGGGTTGAGCTTGACGTTCCACAGCGCCTCGAACTGGTCCCGCACGGCGTCGCCCGAGATGTGGCGGTAGCCGGGAAGCTCGTGCGGGAACGAGCCCATGTCACAGGAGCCCTGCACGTTGTTCTGGCCGCGCAGCGGGTTCACGCCGACACCGGGACGACCGATATTGCCCGTGGCCATCGCGAGGTTGGCGATCGCGATCACGGTGGTCGAGCCCTGGCTGTGCTCGGTGACGCCGAGACCATAGTAGATCGCGCCGTTGCCGCCGGTGGCGTAGAGGCGCGCTGCTTCGCGCAGATCCTTCGGATCGACGCCGGTGAGGATGGCGGTGGCTTCCGGGCTGTTGTTCGCCTGGGCGACGAACGCCGCCCATTCCTCGAACTCGTTCCAGTCGCAGCGCTCGCGCACGAAGGCTTCGTTGGCGAGGCCTTCGGTGACGATCACATGCGCCAGCGCCGTCATCACCGCGACATTGGTGCCGGGCATCAGCGGCAGGTGTAGCGCCTTCACATGCGGCGATTCAACCATCTCGGTGCGGCGCGGATCGATCACGATCAGCTTGGCGCCCTGGCGCAGCCGCTTCTTCAGGCGGGAGGCGAACACCGGGTGGGCCGAAGCGGGATTGGCACCGATGACGACGACGACGTCGGTGTCCTCGACCGAATCGAAATCCTGCGTGCCGGCGGAGGTACCGAACGTGGTCGAGAGGCCATAGCCGGTCGGGGAGTGGCAGACCCGGGCGCAGGTGTCGACATTGTTGTTGCCGAAGCCGGCGCGGATCAGCTTCTGCACCAGATAGGTTTCTTCATTGGTGCAGCGGGACGACGTGATGCCGCCGATAGCGTCGCGGCCGTATTTCTTCTGGATGCCGCGCATCCTGTCGGCTGCAAACGAGAATGCCTCGTCCCACGACACTTCGCGCCAGGGATCCTCGATCCGCTCGCGGATCATCGGGTTGAGGATGCGTTCCCGGTGGTTGGTGTAACCCCAGGCGAAGCGGCCCTTGACGCAGGAATGACCGCGATTGGCCTTGCCGTCCTTGTACGGCACCATGCGGACGACTTCCTCGCCGCGCATCTCGGCCTTGAAGGCGCAGCCGACGCCGCAATAGGCGCAGGTGGTGACGACCGAGTGTTCGGGCTGGCCGATCTCGATCACGGATTTCTCGGTCAGCGTCGCGGTCGGGCAGGCCTGCACGCAGGCACCGCAGGAGACGCATTCGGAGCCGAGGAAGCTCTCGCTCATGCCCGGCGAGACGCGGCTGTCGAAGCCGCGGCCGGAGATCGTCAGCGCGAAGGTGCCTTGCACCTCCTCGCAGGCGCGGACGCAGCGCGAGCAGACAATGCACTTGGAGGGATCGTAGGTGAAGTACGGGTTGGACTCGTCCTTCGGCATCCAAGCGGCGTTGATCTCGCCACTGGACTTGCCAGGCGTCTTGGCGAAAACATGATTCTCGCCTTCATAGCCGTAACGGACGTCGCGCAGGCCCACGGCGCCGGCCATGTCCTGCAACTCGCAATCACCGTTAGCACCGCAGGTGAGGCAGTCGAGCGGATGGTCAGAGATGTAGAGCTCCATCACGCCTTTGCGCAGCTTCTTCAGCCGTTCGCTCTGGGTATGCACGACGAGGCCGGGCATCACTGGCGTGGTGCACGAGGCCGGCGTTCCGGTGCGGCCCTCGATTTCGACGACGCAAAGGCGACACGAGCCGAACGCATCGACCATGTCGGTCGCGCAGAGTTTCGGGATCTGATGGCCGGCGTCCATCGCCGCTCGCATGATCGAGGTGCCCTCGGGCACCGTAACCTGGTTGCCGTCGATGGTCAGTGTCACCATCGTTTCCGATTTCGAGCGCGGCGTACCGAAGTCGATTTCTTCGATCAGAGACATTGTCGTTCTCCTATTCCGCGGCCTGAAGAGTAGTCGGGGTCGGGATGAAATCCTCCCGGAAGTGCTTCAAAGCGCTGAGCACGGGGTAGGGCGTGAAGCCGCCGAGGGCGCAGAGTGAGCCGAATTTCATGGTGTTGCAGAGGTCTTCGACGAGTGCGAGGTTTTCGCTCACGCGCTCGCCGTTGATGATCTTCTCGATCGTCTCGACGCCGCGGGTCGAGCCGATCCGGCACGGCGTGCACTTGCCGCAGGATTCGATGGCGCAGAATTCCATGGCGAAACGCGCCTGCTTGCGCATGTCGACGCTATCGTCGAACACGACGATTCCGCCATGGCCGATCAGGCCATCGCGCGCGGCGAAGGCCTCGTAGTCGAACGGGGTGTCGAACAGCGCGCGCGGGAAGTAGGCGCCCAAGGGACCGCCGACCTGCACCGCGCGGATTGGGCGGCCCGTGAACGTGCCGCCGCCGATGTCGTCGACGAGTTCGCCGAGCGTCACGCCGAACGCTGTCTCGAACAGCCCGCCGTGGCGGATGTTGCCGGCGAGCTGGATCGGCATCGTACCGCGCGAGCGACCCATGCCGAAATCGGCATAGGCCTTGGCGCCCTCGGCCAGGATGAAGGGAATGGCGGCGAACGACAGCACGTTATTGATGACGGTCGGCTTGCCGAACAGGCCGCGATGTGCGGGCAGTGGCGGCTTCGCGCGCACGAGGCCACGGCGGCCTTCGAGGCTTTCCAGCAGCGAGGTCTCTTCGCCGCAAACGTAAGCGCCGGCGCCGACGCGGACCTCGAGATCGAAGCTGTATGCGGAGCCGCCGATGTTCGCGCCGAGATAGCCGTCGCGCTTCGCAGCCTGGATGGCTGCGTTCATCGCCTCGATCGCGTGCGGATATTCGCTGCGGATGTAGATGTAACCCTTGGTCGCGCCGACGGTGATGCCGGCGGTCGTCATGCCCTCGATGACGAGGAAGGGATCGCCTTCCATGATCATGCGGTCAGCGAAGGTGCCGCTGTCGCCTTCGTCGGCGTTGCAGACGATGAACTTGCGATCCGCTTTCGCCTGCGCGACCGTCTTCCATTTGATGCCGGTCGGGAAGCCTGCGCCGCCACGGCCGCGCAGGCCCGATGCAGTGACCTCAGTGAGGATCGCATCCGAGCCGAGCGAGAGCGCGCGCTCCAGGCCCTTGTAGCCGCCATGGGCACGGTAGTCGTCGAGCGAGCGCGGATCGATCACGCCGCAGCGCGCGAAGGTCAGGCGGGTCTGGCGCTTGAGCCAGGGGATCTGGTCGGTGGCCCCGAGCCGCACCAGATGCGGCGTGTTGCTCGCGAGCGCGTCGAGCAGGGAGGGCACATCGGTCTCGGTCACAGGGCCGAACGCGATCCGGCCCTGCGGCGTCGCGACCTCGACCAGCGGCTCGAGCCAGTACAGGCCGCGCGAGCCGGTCCTGACGATCTCGACCGCGACGCCACGCTTGGCTGCAGCCTGCTCCAGCGCCAGCGCGACCTCGTCGGCGCCGACCGCAAGCGCACCGGCATCGCGAGAGACATATAGACGGATGCTCATCGCTGCGCCTCTGCAACGAGAGCATCGATACGCTTCTCGTCGAGCCGGCCAATCAGCCGACCGTCAAGCATCGCGGACGGCGCGGTTGCACACAGTCCGAGGCAGTAGATCGGCTCCAGCGTGACGCGATCATCGGCCGTGGTGTGGCCGAGCGACACGCCGAGCTTTGCCTCCGCACGCGCAGCCAGCGCGTCGCCGCCCGCCGCCTGACAGGCCTCCGCGCGGCAGAGTTTCAGCACATGGCGGCCGGCCGGCTTGTGGCGAAAATCATGGTAGAACGTGAACACGCCATGCACTTCGGCGCGCGACAGATTGAGCGCGTGCGCCACCATAGGAATGGCTGCCGCCGGCACGTAGCCGAACGCATCCTGGAGTGCGTGTAGAATCACCAGCGTCGCGCCTTCCTGCTTGCTGTGTTCGGCGATGATCTCGGCGCCGCGCGTTTCGTCCCAAGGCTCGTAAACCGCTGTCATTCTTCGTTCTCGACCGGAGCGTCTGCTGATCGCAAACTATTTGGAATCGTTCGAAGATCAATAAAGCTGTCTCATGCTGCGATTGCGGATTCCGATCGATTTGCGATGGCAATCACTCGATTTGAAATTGCGATTGGAGCCGTCCGCCGGGCGGTTTTTGCGTGTTGGAAGGGGGAGGGCATGCTAGCTTGCATGCCGCCACACGATCGGAGGGGATGACGGTTGCTCGACAAGCTTGAACTGCTGCTGGCGCTGGCGAAGGAACGGCATTTCGGCCGGGCCGCCGAAATGTGCGGCGTGACGCAACCGACGATGTCGACCGGGCTGAAGCAGCTCGAGGAGATCCTCGGCGTGATGCTGGTCCAGCGCGGCTCCCGCTTCCAGGGTTTTACGCCGGAAGGCGAGCGGGCGCTGGATTGGGCGCGGCGCATCGTCGGCGATGCCCGCGCGATGCGTGACGAGATCAACGGGCTGAAGCATCAGCTCTCGGGCGAGATCCGTATTGCCGCAATCCCGACCGTGCTCGGTATGGTCGCTGCGCTGACGACGCCGTTCCGCGCCAGGCATCCCGAGGTGCGCTTCAGTATCCGCTCCACGACCTCGTCCGAGGTGCTGGGGTTGCTCGAGAATCTCGAGGTGGATGCGGGGCTGACCTATATCGAGAACGAGCCGATCGGCAAGGTGCGCACCATTCCGCTCTATAACGAGAGCTATCGCCTGCTCACCGCGCCGGATGGAATGTTCGGCGATCGCGAGACAGTGACGTGGAAGGAGGTCGGGCAGGTGCCGCTGTGCCTGCTGACACCCGACATGCAGAACCGCCGCATCATCGACCGCGCGTTGCGCTCCGTCGGCGCGGAGGCGACGCCGACCTTGACCTCGAATTCGCTGCTCGTGCTGTTTACCCATGTGAAGACGGGGCGCTGGGCCAGTGTGATGCCGGCCAAGCTGGCCGAGACGCTCGGCCTGTCCGACACCGTGCGCTCGATCCCGATCACCGATCCCGATGTCAATTACAGCATCGGCATGGTGATCCCGCAGCGTGATCCGATGACGCCGCTGATCGCTGCGCTGGTCAATGTCGCGCGGGAAGTCGCGCCGTCGCTGCAATCGTAGCCATCAGGCCGCAGCCGATATTCCTGACGCCGACTTCATCGCGTCGCGGGGCAGGGTGACGCGCACGACGGTGCCGACCTCCAGCTTTGAGCGCAGCCGCATCGAGCCGCCATGAAGCTGCGCCAGCGAGCGGGCGATCGCCAGCCCCAGTCCCGAGCCGTGATAGGTCTTGGTGAGCTGGCTCTCGACCTGCTCGAAGGGGCGGCCGAGCCGCGCCAGCGAATGCGGCGCGATGCCGATACCGGTGTCGGCGATCATCAGCACGATCCTGTCGTCGAGCTGCCGGCTGCGCACCACGATACGTCCGCCGTCGGGCGTGAACTTCACGGCGTTGGAGAGCAAATTGACGATGATCTGCTTGGTGGCGCGGCGGTCGGCGACGACGGAGATGGATTTCGCGATGTCGGCGTCGAGCGTCAGGTGCTTGTCCTGTGCCCGGCCGGTGACGACCCGCAGGGATTCCGCCAGCGTCTGCGCCAGGTCGAGCTCTTCCATGTCGAGCTTCATGCGGCCGGCCTCGATCTTGGACATGTCGAGGATGTCGTTGATGACTTCGAGCAGGTAATGCCCGCTGGTTAGGATGTCGTGGCAGTATTCCTGGTACTTCTCCGAGCCGAGCTCGCCGAACATGCCCGAGCCCATGATCTCGGAGAAGCCGATGATCGCGTTCAGCGGCGTGCGCAGCTCGTGGCTCATATTGGCGAGGAATTTCGACTTGGTCTGGTTGGCTTCCTCGGCGCGGGTCTTCTCGCGCTGATATTTCTCGGCGAGATCGGCGAGTTCGCCCGCCTGGCGCTCCAGGGCTGCCTGCGAGCGCTTGAGGTCGATGACGGTGGCGCGCAGGCGTAGATCGTTGTCGACCAGCTTCTGCTCGTGCTCCTTGATGCGGGTGATGTCGGTGCCGACCGAGACGTAGCCGCCGTCCTTGGTGCGGCGCTCGCTGATGTGCAGCCAGCTGCCGTCGTCGAGCTGCGCCTCGAAGGTACGCGCGCCCGGGCCCTGGCTCGCAGTCTCGTTGTGCCGGGTGCGGACTTCGGGCATGCGGCCGACCTCGAGCACCGTCTCGTAGGAGGTGCCGGGGATGACGGCGGAGTCGGGCAGCTTGTGCAGGCGCTGGAAGTGCGAATTGCAGAGCACCAGGCGGTCGCTCGCATCCCACAGCACGAAGGCTTCGGGAATGGTCTCGATCGCGTCGCGCAGGCGCAAATCGGCTTCCACAGTCCGCTCGGCGAGGCTCTTCTGCTCGGTGATGTCGACGGCAATCCCGATCAGGTGAACGCTGGAGTCGGTCGCGCCGCTGGTCTTTTCGCAGCGGACGCGCAGCCAGATCCAGTGGCCGTCGACATGCTGCATGCGGAAGGTCTGGTCGATGTGGTCGATCTTCTCGGAGATGAGCTGGTCGGCGATCTCGAACAGATCGATGTCGTCGGACTTCACCAGCGCGTTGACCTCGCCGAAGGTGAGGAGCTCGTTGCGGCCGTCGAGGCCGAGCATCGAAAACATTGACTGCGACCAGAAGATGCGGCCGCGCGACAGGTCCCAGTCCCACAGCCCGCAGCGGCCGCGGTTGAGCGCGGTGTCGATGCGGCCGCGCACGGCGTCGTTGATCAGGTCGCCCTCGCGGGCACGGGTGGACTGCCAGTGGAAGGCGAAGCCGAGGATCAGGACCACGAAGCCGGTGGTGGCCGACAGCGTCACCGACAGCGCGGCGTCCGAGCCCCAGATCGGCTCGTTGCGCTCCTGGATCACGGTGACGAAGCCGGGCAGCGACTTGATCTGCCGCGAGGTCGCCATTGCAGCGTTGCCGTTCGGCAGCGTCATGTCGGAGATGCTGCCGTCGCGCGGGGGCGCCGCCAGCAGTTGCGCCGTCGTGATTGCGTCGAGCAGGCGGTCGTTGCCCGAGGGATCGCTGTCGACCGGGATGCGGGCGAGGATGCGGCGGTCGAGTCCGGCCGAGGTGACGATGACGTGGCGGCCCGAGGCGGTGCCCCAGGATGGAATGAGATCGGGCAGCAGCGCCGGCAGGCTCTCGATGTTCTTCAGCCGCTCCTGTCGCGCGGAGGTCAGGCGGTCGACGCGCTCGGCGAGCAGGTCGGCGAGCGCCGCGATATCATGGCGGATCACCAGCCGCTTCTGGCGTGTCTGGTCGACCACCTGCACGAATGCGCCGAGGCAGATCGTGATCAGGAACGCGATGATGAGCGTCGGCACGGCACGGCGCAGCGCAGGCTCCGCGATCAGGAGCCGATGATAGGCAGGTTTCGCGATCGATTGCGCCAATCCTTTGATCGAATCGGATTGGACGCACGCGTTCGCGGCGTCTGCACGCGACATGCCTAAAGCCCCCTGGAAACCTGCTTGCAACTTGAGTTCGGAAGCAGCCCCACATCGCTTCCGAATCATGGTCGATTTGAATCCAGATTTCGCGGGCTGTCGAGAGTCAACGAATCGTTAACGCGAATTTATTCTTATCCAACGCGCAGTTTGTGCGTCGCGCGTCCGCAAACTTACGTGCGCGGCGAGTCCGAAACGAGAACGTGTGACTCCTCGCACATTCTCTGTCACGCGCGCGGCGGTTCTGCGTGACTGATGACGCGCTTCACGCTCGGGAACGCGCGCCGCAACGCGCGCTCGATCGCATCGACATGCTCGTGCACCCTGATCACGCTCATCGACGGCTCGGCACGGCAGTGGAAGTTGACGATCTCGCCGGCGTCGGTGTTGCGGACGCGGACATTGTGGATGTCGTGGATCTCGCCGCCGGCGGCATATTCCGTCAGGGCGGCCGCAATGACCCGCACCCGTTCCGGTGCGGCGTCGACCCCGAACGGCAGTTCCGGTTCGAGCGGCTCGATGTGGACGTCGACCTCGACGTCCGCGCCGAACTCTTCCTGGATGTTGCGTTCCAGGGTGTTGGCTATGTCATGGGCGGCATCGAGCTGCATCCCGGCGTCGACCTCGAGGTCGATGCTGACGATCAGCTTGGCGCCGAGGTCGTGCACCGTGACGTGGTGGATGGCGAGGCCCGAATTGTGGGAGATGACCATGATGCGGTCGCGCACGGTCTCGTTGTCGCGCGCCACGGGGACTGCGGTGAAGGTGAGGTCGGTATCGCCGAACGCCTTCTCGACGGCTGCTTGCGCGCTGCGCTTGATGTCCTCGACCCGGTCGATGGGGTAAGTCCGCGGCACCTTTGCGATCGTGTCGATAAATGTGGTGGCCCCGACCATGCGCACGCGGAGCCGCTCGACGTCGATCACACCCGGTACGCTGCGGATCGCGGCCGTGGCCGTCTCATGCGCGCCTTCGGGGGCACGGTCGACCAGCGTCTGCACGGTCGAGCCGGCCATGCGCAGGCCGAGCAGGGCGATCATCACGGCCACCGCGGCGGCGGCAGCCGCGTCGCCCCACCAGAAGCCGAGGCCAGCGAGGATCAGGCCCACGATCACGGCGAACGAGCCCATCACGTCGGAGGCGAAATGCAGCGCATCGGCGGCGAGCGCCTGGCTCCTGGTCTCCCGCGCGGCGCGGTGCAGGGCACGGGCGCGCCACAGATTGACGACGATGTCGATCACCAGCACCACGAACGGCACGGCCGAAATGGTCGGCGGCGCGGTTCCCTCGCGCAGCCGGCTGTAGGACTCCACCAGGATGCCGCCGGCGAGCACATAGAGAAGGGCGGTGACGCCCAGCGCCGAGACGCTTTCGAGCTTGCCGTGGCCGTAATGATGCTCCTCATCCGCCGGCTTGTCGGATACCCGCACCACCGCCCAGGTGATGATGGTCGCGACCAGGTCGATCGACGAATGCAGCGCCTCCGAGATCAGCGCCAGCGAGCCGATCGCGATCCCGACCGCGAACTTGGCCGCCGCCATGCCGCCACTGGCGAAGATCGAGATCGCTGCGACCGAGGTCTTGTTATGTTGGGAGCTCATGGCGGGGGATTTAGCAGCCTGTGACTGAACATCAAGCGACGATCCACAGGCGTAGACGCTAGTGAGTTGCAGGAGCGATGACCCCCCTGGTTTTGTAGGGTGGGCAAAGGCGCGGAGCGCCGTGCCCACCATCTTTCGGGGACGCTGACACATTGTGGGCACGCTTCGCTTTGCCCACCCTACGAGACCGAGGTCTTTGGCCCCTCGAATGTTAAGGCAGCGTCACGACGATCTTGCCGAGATGCTTGTTGGCCTCCATGTGCTCGAACGCCTTGTCGATGTCGTCGAAAGCGAACACCTTGTCGATCGGCAGCTGCAGTTTTCGTGACTCGACCGCGCCCCAGATGTCCTTCTTGACCTCGTCGAAGATCTCACGGATCTCCGCGATGGTGCGGGTGCGGAAGGTGACGCCGACATAGTCGATGCGGCGCGCCGCGTGCAGGTCGAAGTTGAAATCGGCATGGGTGCCGCCGAGCCGGCCGACATTGACAATGCGGCCTTTTACCTTCGTCGCGGCGAGGTTCTGGCTCGCGACCTTGCCCGAGACCTGGTCCACGATGAGGTCGACACCTTCGCCGTTCGTCGCCTTCAGCACCTCGTCGACCCATGTGGGGTCGGAGGAATCGACCGCGAGGTCGGCGCCATACTCCTTCAGTCGGCCGCGGCGAGCCGCATCGGTCGAGGAGCCGATCACCAGCCTGGCGCCCTTGAGTTTCGCAATCTGCATCGCCATCAGGCCGACGCCGGAGCTTGCGCCCTGGATCAGCACCGCTTGCCCGGGCTGCACGCCGCCGATGGTGACGACGGCGTTGTGCATGGTCGCGAGCGCGACGGGCAGGGTGGCGGCTTCCTCGAAGTTCATGTTCGAGGGCGCGCGGAACAGCCGGCCGTGGTCAGCCAGCGTGTATTCGGCAAACGCCGCGCCGCCCGAGCCCATGATGCGGTCGCCGACCTTGACGCCTTTGGCATCCGGTCCAAGCGCGGCGACCTCGCCGGCCCATTCCATGCCGAGCACGGTCCCAGCACCGCCGGCCGCGCCATGGGCGTGGCCCTTGCGCATGCCGGTGTCGGCGCGATTGAGGCCACAGGCGCGGACGCGGACCAGCACCTGCGTGCCTTCAGGCTTTGGTTGAGCGACGTCGGAAATCGTAGCGCCACCAGGGCCGTAGACATAAGCCTTCATGTGTTGCTCTCGCTTCTTGCAGTGATTATTCCGCAGCCTGCGCTGTCGGATGAACGATCATGCCTTCGAGCCGGCTGCGGATGATCGCCTCCGCTTCGCGCACGATGCGGGAGATCAGTTCGGCGCAGGTCGGGATGTCCTGGATCAGGCCCTGGACCTGGCCCGCCGACCAGATGCCTTCGTCCGAGTTGCCGGTCGCGTAGACCATCTTGCCGCGGGCGCCGGCGACGAGCTCGCGGATGTCCTCGAACTTGGCGCCTTCCTTCTCCATCGCGACGACCTTGGTCGAGATCTCGTTCCTGGCGACGCGGGAAGTGTTGCGCATGGTGCGGAAGATCAGCTCGGTCTCGCGCTCGTCATTGGCGACGATCTTCTCCTTGATGAGCTGATGAATGGGGCTCTCTTTCGTCGCCATGAAGCGGGTGCCCATGTTGATGCCTTCGGCGCCGAGCGCCAGTGCGGCGACGAGGCCGCGGGCGTCGGCAAAGCCGCCGGAGGCGATCATCGGGATCTTGATCTTGTTGGCGGCGGCCGGGATCAGGATCAGGCCGGGGGTGTCGTCCTCGCCGGGATGGCCCGCGCATTCGAACCCGTCGATCGAGATGGCGTCGACGCCCATGCGCTCGGCCGAGAGCCCGTGACGGACGCTGGTGCATTTGTGCACGACCTTGACGCCGTGCTTCCTGAACTCGTCGACATGCTCCTGCGGCTTGTTGCCGGCGGTCTCGACCACCTTGATGCCGCTCTCGATGATGGCGGCGCGATATTCGGCATAAGGCGGCGGCTTGATCGCGGGCAGGATGGTGAGGTTGACGCCAAACGGCTTGTCGGTGAGATCGCGACAGCGGGCGATCTCCTTCCGGAGGTCCTCCGGCGTCGGCTGGGTCAGCGCCGTGATGAAGCCGAGCGCTCCGGCATTGGCGACGGCGGCGACCAGCTCGGCACGCCCGACCCATTGCATGCCGCCCTGGACGATCGGGTGCTCGACACCGACGAGCTTGGTGAACCGTGTCTGCAGCATGATGCGTTTCCCCCGCCTGCATGGCAGGCTCAGTTATCGGTTGATGGCGGCAGGATGCCGCCAGGGTCGGGAAATGTCTATTGCGCCGGCGTGCGATGGGGGCGGGGCGAGCATGCGGGAGGCGAGGGGATTCCGCGGGGCGGATAATTGGGACGAGCCGCGGCGTGACGGCGCAGGCTTTTCCCTCAAACGCCGTTGTCATGCCCCGGCTTGACCGGGGCATCCAGTACGCCGCGGCGTCCCGGCTCTAGCCTCGCTGTCTCTGGAATACTGGATTGCCCGCTTTCGCGGGCAATGACACTGAGTGTGGAGCGAAGAACTACTCCGTCGACAGCCGCACCATCTGGCGGTCGCCGTTCATTTCCTTGAGGCTGTTGACGAAGTTTTCGGGGCGCTGCCAGCGGTAGGGGACCTTCAATCCCATATACTCGGCGATGTCGCCGATGAAGCCGGTGCAATTGGTGGTCTCCGCGTTCCAGACCGGCGAGCTCGCCTGCAATTTCTTGATATAGGCAAACACGCGCTTCGCGTCGGCTTCGTTCAGATAGACGCGGTAGTTCGCGGTCAAATAGTCCGGGTCGAGATCGCCGTAGCTCGCGCCGGTCTCCGCCGGCACCCAGGTGAGGTGACCGAGCACATAGGCCCAGGTGTCGCCGGCGGGCGTGAGCCCTGCCACCTCGACGGCGCGCTCGCTGGTCTTGCCGTACCAGACGAACGCGTGGCCCCAGCTCGCGGCCGTGCGGGCGCGGAAATCGACGTAGTACGGACCTTTCTCCGCGCGCGCGACTGCGCGCCGCGTCGTTTGCGGCGCCGGCCGTGATGCGGTCTCGGTCGTGGCAAGCGCGTTTGCCTCAGCAACGCGCTTGTTCGCTTCGTGGGCGGAGGCCGAGGGTGTCGTGCACGCGAGCATGGCCGCGAGCGCGAATCCCGCAAGGATGCAGGGTCCCGATCGATCAGGTTTGTTCGTCACGCTATGCCCCTCGACTGTCGGCCACTCACGCAGAGTCAACGCTTGCTTCTGCGCGTATTTCTCTGCGCGTCAGTAGCGCGCCGCGACGGGGCCGGGCGCCTTGCCGATCGGGGCCTTTCCAACCGGGCTCTTGCCAATCGGCATCTTGCCGATCGGCGCCTGCTCGGAATAGACGGGAACGGGCTGGCGGCGCGGCAGATCCGCAGCATTCGCAACCGTCACCAGAGCAAGCGTAGCACCCACGACAAATACAATCTTCTTCACAGTCATACCCCTAGAAGGTTTGGTCCAAACACGGCACCGCCGTGCCCCCAGACACGCCTCACAGAAGGGCGGCCGAATGCGACCACAGTGCGGCATCCGCGCGACATGTTGGCGGCATCTGCCGAGCGCGCCGAAATGTGATGTGTCTGAATGTTTCGCCCTCGCGCCGCTCGTTCGCTCAGTGATCGGCGCTGAGGCGGAAATGCATCTCGATCTTCGCCGGTGAGGGGTCGCCCGCCACGCGCCAGGGTGAAAAGCCAGGGGTGGGATCAGGATCGGAGGGGAGATCGATCGGCCAGCTCTGCGTCGGCGAACCCGGAAGCGTCAGGCTAACGGCGCGATGACGCGTTTTGTACGACAACGACGTGGAGGCAATGATCGCTTTGCGCTCGCCTTCATGCGCGCGCCAGTTCGGAGGCAAATCGGCATTGGCATACCCGGTCGCTTCCTCGACCTCGATGTGCACATCCTCCGCCTTGTCCGGCAGCGTCATGCCAGCGGGAAGGCGAAACTCGATGTGGAGCGTCATGTAGCCGTGACTGAGATAGGGCGAGCGGATGAGGCCGTACCAGCCCCAATAGCCAAGGATTGCCGCGATGAGTAGAACAGTGAGAGCAAAGGGTGCGGAGAGCCGCGTGGTGCGGTGAGGCGTGGTGTCGGAGGTTTCCGCGGGCGGCTGTGGCGTTGCATTCCGGACCAGGCCGAAGCGCACGAACAGCCAGATGCCGGCGATCAGGCCAACCACACCGCCGATCGGACCGATGTCGAAGAAGGCGCCCATGGCGATGCCGCCATCGCGGTCTGGCCCGGCCAGCGCGATCACCAGTGCGGCAAGGGCGAACCAGCCGGCGAGCGCGCCGAGCAGGGCGGAGAGGAGGCCGAGGATCAAGCGCATGTCCGGATTGGTCGCGCGGATGGGGATCGCGGTTCGAACCATCCCGCGGGATTGATGGCCTTCACCCGATCCGGTTGAGGCTGTTCCGGATCGTCGAGAAGATGCCGCCGATGTCTTTTCGCAAGCCGTCGAGCGCGTTGAAATTGTCGAAGATGCGGGCGATGCGGTCTTCGACCTCGCGCTTGCTCTTGGTCAGCGCGTCGACGCGCGAGGCGAGGGTGACGTCGCCGCTCGCCTCAATCTCGCCGACGGTTTTGGCGAGGAGATCGCGCGTGGTACCGACGTCCGCGATCATGGCTTCGATTCCGAATACGGGCGCCTTCAGCGGGACGAGGTCAGCCTGCGACTTCGACAGCTCCGCCTTGAAGGCGTTCAGCGTCGCCAGCGTTTCCTGTAACGCGCCGAGGCGCTGGCGCGACTGGAGCACAAAATCGTTCAGCGCATTCTGGCGGTCGACAAGCGTCTTGCCGTCGGCGTCGGTCTCGACACCGGCCAGCGAGCGCTCGAGCTGGGCCTGGCGCTGGCCGAGCTCTTCGAAATCGAGCCCGATGCCTTTTAGGATGTGGAAGCTGTCGTCGATGCGGGCCAGGCGCTGCTCGATCTCGATCTTGTTCTTCGACAGCGTCTCGACGCGGGCGCCGAGAGGGGCTTCGCCGCCGGTTTCGAGCTCGTCGACGCTCTTGGCGAGGCGCTCATGACCGAGGCTCAGCTCGCCGATCAAGGCATTGAGGCCGGCGTCCGACGCGCGCAACGGCACCAGCTCGGCGTGGGACTTCGCCAGATCTTCCTTGTACTGGTTCAGGGTCGCAAAGGTGTTCTGGACCGTGCCGACCCGGGACAGCAGCGTCGATACGTCGCGCGCGATGTCCTTCAGCCGGTCGGCTAGGTTGTTCTTGCGGTCGTCGGTCTCAAGGTTGTGCAGCGAGCGTTCGAGCTGGTTCTGGCGGTCGCGGATCTCGGTGAAAACCGGCTCGACCGCGCGGCGCTGCTCGGCGACCTTGCCGACCATGTCGCGCAGTTCCTGCTGGCGCCGGCGGATTTCGGCGAGCTGGTCGTGCATGTCGGTGGATTCGTTGCGGCCCCGCTGCAGCAGGGCCCGCTGCTCGGTCTCGCCCAGCTTGTCGTGCAGGGCGGAGACGGCCTCCCGCGGATCGCTCTCGATCAGGTGCCGGACGGTGGCGTCGAGGTGGTTTTGCAGGGCGTGGGCGACGACGACGTCGTCGCGGGTCTTCTTGAGGCGGTCGCGCAACGTGTCGAGGCGCCGGTCCTGGCGCGAGAGCCGCCAGGCGGAGGCGCCGATCAGGGCCAGCGCCAGGGCCAGGATCGCGCCGGTCGCAAACCGCTGCGGGACGGGCAGACCTCCGAACCAGGCGGGCAGGTGGCCGACATCGTAACCGAGCGCCTGCTGGGCGAAGATCGCGATGGCGGTGAGCAGAACAAACCAGGCAACCAGGAAAACCAGCCACATCGTGACTTCCTCACGCCGGCACACATTATCGCCATAATTGCTATTGGAGAGCGGAACCGAGATCAAGGGCGGCGGGGGCTTGCCGGACAGGTCCGGTCGCACGATCCACGGCTGAATGCGTCAGCCGATCGGTGGAGGGGAAGTGGGTGCCGGGGGGACCCGAGGTTGGAGGGGGCTCTCGTAGCCTGGATGGAGCGAAGCGCAATCCGGGTTCTGCGAGCCTTGAAGCCGCTCCCGGATTTCGCTTCGCTCCATCCGGGCTACCGCACCGCGTTGGTGGCTAAAGCCGAAACTCGTTGGTCAGCTCGCCGATGCCCTCGATCGCGACGGTTACCGTGTTCACCGGCTCTTTCATCACGCCGACGCCGACCGAGGTGCCGACGGCAATGAGGTCCCCGGGGAGCAGGGTCATGTCATGGGAGATCCTGCTGACCAGCTCCTGCGCGGTGAAGATCATGTCCGATATCGGATAGTTCTGCCGCTCCGCGCCGTTGAGGATGGTGCGCACCACCAGCTTTGCCGGATCGAGACCGGTGGCGATGACGGGGCCGAACGGGCCGTAATCGTCGATGCCCTTGGCCCGTGCCCATTGCGGGAAAGTGGGATCGCTGGTCAGGATGTCGTTGGCGGTGATGTCGTTGACGCAGGTGTAGCCGAAGATGAAGCCGTCCGCTTCCGCCGGCGACACCCGCGCGCAGGTCCTGCCGATGACGATGCCGAGCTCGCCTTCATACGTGGCCTTGCCGTCGTAATAAGAGGGACGGCGGATCACCGCGCCGGGTGTCGTGATGCTGGTGGTGGCCTTCAGGAGGTAGAGCGGCTCCGGCGGCTCGGGCTGGTTGAGCTTGACCGCGAGCGCGTGAAAATTGTTCCAGAGCGCGACGATCTTGCTGGGCGCGCAGGGCGCGAGCAGTTCGACCTCCGACAGCGCCAGCGTCTTGCCGGTGGCTGCATGGCGGCCGAACATGTCGCCCTCATGCACGCTGATGCCTGACGAATTCAGCGTGCCGAAACCGGTCGCACCGCTCTTGCGGAAGCGGAGCCATCGTTTGATCTCGCCAGCCATCATGCCACCGCCAATGCGCGCGGATCTGATGGCGTCGAGATGCCGTCGTAGAGACCGGCGATGCGGGCGCGCTGGGTCACCATCGCCAGCACGGAATCGAGCGCGGGGGTGGCGACGCCGGTGAGGCGGCCCATCTCCTGCACGACTGTGACTAGTGGGTCGATCTCCATCGGGCGGCCCCGCTCGAGATCCTGGAGCATCGAGGTCTTGTGCGCGCCGACCTTGCGGGCGCCTTCGATGCGGCGCTCGACGTCGACGCGGAATTTGACACCGAACGTCTCGGCGATGCCTTGCGTCTCCATCATGATCGCGCGCGACAGCGCGCGGGTGGCTGGATCGGTGCAGATCACGTCGAGCGTTGCATGGGTGAGTGCGCTGATCGGGTTGAAGCAGACGTTGCCCCACAGCTTGAGCCAGATCTCGTCGCGGATGCGGTCGAGCACCGGCGCTTTCAGCCCGGCTGCGACGAAGAGATCGGCGAGGCGTTGCACGTCCGGGGTGGTCTCGCCGGAGGGCTCGCCGAGCGGAAAGTTGTTGCCGTAGACGTGACGGATCACGCCGGGCGCCTCGATCTCGGTGGCGGGATAGACGATGCAGCCGATGGCGCGCTCGGCGCCGATTTCGCGCCACTGCCGTCCGCCGGGGTCGATGCTCTCCAGCGTCGAATTCTCGTATTGGCCGCCATGCTTGTAGAAGTACCAATAGGGGATGCCGTTGACGGCAGTGACGATGCGGGTGTGGGGGCCGAGCAGCGGCTGCATCGTCTCGATCACGCCGGTGATCGAGTGCGCCTTCAGCGTGATGATGATGTAGTCCTGCACGCCGAGCTCGGCCGGATCGTCGGTGCAGCGCGGATGCACGGTGTGCTTCTCCTCGCCCGCGACCAGGGTCAGGCCGCGTTCGCGCATCGCGGCAAGGTGCGCGCCGCGTGCGACCAGGCTGACGTCGGCGCCCGCGCGCGCGAGCTGAACCCCGAGATAGCCGCCGATTGCGCCGGCGCCGTAGATGCAGATCTTCATGGAATCCTCGCGAAACAGCGGAAGCCGGGATTTCGGGACGAAAGATCCGGTCCGGCTCGGAAGGGTCCGAGCCGGGTCCGGTAGTCGCAGGGGAAGTGAGACGCTTTAAGCTGCTTGCGGCGTGCCGTTGATCGCTTCGTCCATGAAGGACGCGATGTCGCGCATGCTGATGACCGAGACGAGGCTGTAATCGTCGATGACAGGCAGGTGCCGGATGTGATTCCGGTTCATGAGATGCCGGACGTGCTCGATCGTGTCGCTCGACGTGCAGGACACGAGCTGCTGCACCGAGACGAGCTGCGAGACCTTGACGTTGACGGCATTGGCGCCGTGCTCGGCGACGGCGCGCACGACGTCGCGTTCGGTGAACATGCCGACCGCGGTATTGCCCTCGGAGCGGACCACGTCCTTCACCACCAGTGCGCTGATATTGTTGGCGCGCATCAGCTTGGCGGCGATACCAACCGTTTCGTTCATTCGCACCGTGACAACGCGCGGTGTCTTCTTGCGCAGAATGTCTCCGACCAGCATTGCAACCTCCTTGGGTGAATGATGAAGCAAGTGTGGTATACATAATGCCAACCGTCAAGCACTCGATTTGGCTCATCCGAAAAATCTTGCGGCAGCAATGCTGACGTTTGCCGTAAGCCAAAAAGAAAGGGGCGCATCGCTGCGCCCCTGTCTCACCCGTGCAAGATGCGTGTTCGTTATGCCGTCTCGGTCTTGGCGTTCCCCGTCGCGGCGTTGGCGCTCTCGGCTTCCTTGCCGAGGATGAAGGAGCGGCGCATCGGCTTGATCACGAATAGCGCCATCAGCGCCGCCGTCGCGTTCAGTGCCACCGCGACCACGAACACGGCCTTCCAGCCATACGTGGCCGAGATCACGCTCGCGAGCGGAACGAGCAGGGACGCCGTCCCCTTCGCCGTGTAGAGCATCCCGTTATTGGTGGTCGCGAACTTCGAGCCGAAGGTGTCGCCGCACGTGGCAGGGAACAACGAGTAGATCTCGCCGAACACGCCGAAATAGACCGCGGTGGCGAGCACGAAGACGACAGGCACGTGGCCATAGGCCGACAGCGTCAGCAGCATCAGCGCGGCGGTGCCGAAGGCGATGAACATGGTGTGCTCGCGGCCGATCGTGTCGGAGACGAAGCCGAAGAAGGGCCGTCCGAAACCGTCGAAGATGCGGTCGAGCGAGATCGCGAACGTCAATGCCGCCATCTGGAAGCCGGCGAGCGTGACCGGCGTGTCGGCGATCTTGAAGTCGTGCGCGATCGGGGCGATCTGCGCCGCGGTCATCAGGCCGCCGGAGGCGACCATGACGAAAACGAGATACATCACCCAGAAAATAGGGGCGCGCAGCACCTGGGGCGGTGTGAAGTCGATCTTGGTCTGCGGCAGATTGAGCTGCTTCTTCTTCGGCGGGATCGAAATCCGCGGCGGCTGGATGAAGAAGGCGAGCACGAAGACGATGACGCCCTGGCCGATGCCGAAGGTGAGGAACGCGTGCTGATAGCCGCTCGTTGCGATCATGGCGGCGATCGGCACGACGGTGAGTGCAGCGCCCGCGCCGAAACCGGCGGCAGTCGCACCGGCGGCAAGGCCCCGGCGATCGGGAAACCATTTCAGCGCGTTGCCGACGCAGGTGCCGTACACCGCGCCCGCGCCCATGCCGCCGATGATCGCGGCCGCGTAGAGCAAGGTGAGGCTATCGGCATAGGAGTTGAGAATCCACGACAGCGCGATCATGACGCCGCCGAACATGATGACGATGCGCGGGCCGTATTTGTCGACGAACCAGGCCTCGATCGGCACCAGCCAGGTTTCGGTGACGACGAAGATGGTGAAAGCGAGCTGGATCGCGGCGCGTCCCCAATGGTGCGCGTGATCGATCGGATCGACGAACAGCGTCCAGCCATATTGCAGGTTGGCGATCATCGCCATGCACACGATGCCCATGACGAGCTGGAGCCAACGGAAACCTGTGCGAAGAGGCGCGGCTGTGACAGCGCCATCGGTGCTGGAAATCATCAAAAACCTCCCGAGCGCCTGTCTGGTTCGGCACCGGTCACAAGATGACCTGATGTCGCAATATTGTGGCTTATCGTCGCAAGCGCGATCGCGAGCTTGGTATACCATATCCCAGATTGCAAGCCTTATCTTGGCGGGCCGGCGACAAAATGCGAGTTCCGTTTGCAGCACGGCGGGATCGCGCAAGCTTCGCGCAAAACGAAGAGGCCCCCCCCCGCGGCCCCGGGGCGGTCGGCGGCAGCGCCGGATGGTGTGGGGAGCCCGGGGAGTATCGCGCCCCCCCCCAGGGGCCGCGGGGTGAGCACCCCCCCACCCGCCCCCCCGCCCCCGAGGTTTG
>NZ_JBVVPQ010000016.1:81379-145044 GCF_055811695.1 Bradyrhizobium sp. MI1.3
TCTTTTGGGGGGGGGCCCCCAAAAAATTGGGTGGGGCTTCTCCCCCCGGGGGGGCCCCCCCCCCCCCCCCCCCTCCCCCCCCCCCCGGCGGCGGGGGGGGGGGCGTCTTGCGCGAGAAGCGCTTTTGGAGTGCGTCAGACGGTCGATTGCGCGACCACGACCTTGCGCCAGGGCTTGAGCACCGCGATCGCCAGCGCCGAGGCCAGGATGTTGGCGCCGGCCGCGATGATGAACACGTTGTCCCAACTGCCCGACGACTGCTGCATGTAATTGCCGATCGGGACCAGCAGCGCGGCCGTCCCCTTCGCGGTGTAGAGCAGGCCGGCATTGGTGGTCGCGAACTTGGCGCCGAACGTGTCGGTACAGGTCGAGGGGAACAGCGAATAGATCTCACCCCAGGCGAAGAACACGAAGCCCGAGAGCAGCACGAACCAGAGCGGATCGTGGCCCCAGAGGTAGAGCATCCAGATGCCGATACCTTCCATCCCGAAGGCGATGAACATCGTGTTCTCGCGGCCGATCATGTCGGAGATCCATCCGAAGAACGGACGCGTCAGGCCGTTGAGCACGCGGTCGATCGTGGCCGCGAAGGTCACCGCGGTCATCGTCACCGCCATCAACGTGACCGGCACGTTGTCGATCTTCCAGTCGGCCGCGATCGGCTTCAAATTGGCCGTCACCATCAGGCCGCCGGCGCCGACGATCACGAACATGAAGTACATCAGCCAGAAGATCGGCTGACGCAGCACCTCGGTCGGCTGATAGTTGCGGCGGCTCTGTTGCAGATTGGCGTTCGCCACCACGCTCGGCACCTGGCCTGCCTTCGGCGCCAGCAGGAAGAAGGCGAGGATGCAGATGATGATGCCTTGTCCGAGGCCGAAATAGAGGAATGTGGTCTGGAAGCCGCTGTCCTTGATCATGGCCTGGATCGGCGCGACGGTGAGCGCGGAGCCTGCACCGAAGCCCGCGGCGGTGATGCCCGCGGCAAGACCGCGCTTGTCCGGAAACCACTTCAAGGCGTTGCCGACGCAGGTGCCGTAGACGCCGCCGGCGCCGATGCCTGCGATGATCATGCCGAGATAGTAGCCGTTGAGCGTGGTCGCCTCCGCGTTGATCGCCCAGCCGGCGGCACAGAGCACGCCGCCGACCAGCACCACGATGCGCGGACCGTATTTGTCGACGAACCATCCTTCGATCGGCACGAGCCAGGTCTCGAACAGCACGAACAGCGTAAAGGCCCATTGGATCGACGCGCGATCCCAGCCGAATTTCTTCTGGATGTCGGGGACGAAGAACGTCCAGCCATATTGATAGTTGGCGATCATCACCATCGCCGCGACGCCAACCGCCAATTGCGTCCAGCGATATGTGTCGCTAACGCGCGCGGCTGTCGGGGCGGTTGCTTGCACCATGTCCGTCATAAAGCCTCCCGTGGCGCCTCTCATTTTTCTGCGAGCGCTGGAACGGCATTCTTGTATGCATTATGCCAAGCTTCAAGCGCTGGTCCGGTCACCGTGCGCAAATGCCGCAGCACCTTGCCCGGTGGCGGCTGTGACTCAGGACAGCACAAGTAGAAATGGCCCCGTCATCCGGGGCCATTCATCAAAAGTCGTATTCGAACCGATCTAAAACCGTGCCGCTGCGCGGCGGCGCGGGAAGGGGGCCGGCTTACAGGCCGAAGCGCGGCAGGTCGCCATTGTGATTCGAGATCTCGGCGCTCGCCATCAGGAGGCGGTCGATCGTGGCCATCAAGCGGGCGAACAGCGAGGAGGAGGGCGCGAGAGCGACGGAAGCGGTCTTGGACATCGAAAATCCCTTTCTTGAGACGGTCAGTGCTGCTGTCTCATTTCGAAGGGCAACCTATGTATACCAGATGCCAATGTCTATGCATGCCATTGCATGGCAGCATTTAGTGTACCGCATTGCAGCATAATAATCCGTTAAATGGGCCGATTTGAGCGGGGATATGCCCAAACCCCGCCGAAACTGAACCATTTGACCGTCGATGTCCAAAAACGGAGCCTTGGCAGCGGCACACGAAGCCGCTAGTGGTCTGCCCCCTTCCAATCATCTGTCAGAGTGGTTCATGTCGAGCGCCTCGCCCGCCGTCTCGATCGGCATCGATTTTGGGACCAGCAACACGGTCGTGGCCCTTGCGGCGGACGACCGCCGGGTCGAGGCCATCCGCTTCGACCATGGTGGACAGCGCCACAGCGTCTTCGTATCGGCGCTGTGCTTCTGGGAGGATCGGCCGGGAGCCGGCGCCCAGGCCGAAGGTGGCCCGTGGGCGATCGAGCAGTTCCTGGAAGGACGGCATGTCTACCGCTTCCTCCAGTCGTTCAAGACCTTCGCCGCGAGCTCCAGCTTCAACACCACCCAGGTGTTCCGGCAGCGCTACAAGTTCGAGGACATTTTGGCGGCGTTCCTGCGGACGCTGGCGCGCCATGGCGGCGATAAATTCGGCTTCGAGACGTCCACCATCACGGTCGGTCGCCCCGTCCGCTTCGCCGGCGGCAATCCTGACGAGGCGCTCGCGATGCAGCGCTACCGGGCCGCGTTCGAGCGCCTTGGCGCCGGCCACGCGCGCTATGTCTACGAACCCGTGGGCGCAGCGTTCTCCTTCGCTCGCCGCCTGGAGCGGGATGCGACCGTGCTGGTTGCGGATTTCGGCGGCGGTACCAGCGATTTCTCCGTGATGCGGTTCTCGCGTGCCGGCGGCGCCTTGCGCGCCGAACCGCTCGGCCATGCCGGCATCGGGATTGCGGGCGACACCTTCGATTACCGCATCGTCGATCACGTCGTCTCGCCGCGGCTAGGCAAGGGCTCGAGCTTCCGCTCGTTCGACAAGGTGCTGCCGATCCCCACCGGCCACTACACCAACCTCGCGCGCTGGCATCAGCTCGCGATGATGAAGAGCAACGGCGACCTGCGCGAACTCCGGGAGCTTGCGCGCACCGCGGTGAAGCCGACTCTGCTCGAGGATTTCATCACCATCGTCGATCTCGACCTCGGCTTTTCGTTGTACCGCGCGGTATCCGACGCCAAGGTCGCGCTGTCGGCGCAGGATCAGGTGGAGTTCCGCTTCAAAGGCGGCGGGGTCGACATTGGCGCGACCATCACGCGGAAGAATTTCGAAGCCTGGATTGCCGACGATATCGCGAGGCTCGGGGCCACCGTCGACAAGGTGCTTGGCGAAGCCGGCATCACCGCGCGCGAGATCGAAAAGGTGTTTCTGACCGGCGGCACGTCCTTCGTGCCGGCCGTTCGAAAACTGTTCGCCGAGCGGTTCGGCAACGAACGGCTGATGTCGGGCGATCAGTTCGAGTCGATCGCCTACGGCCTTGCTTTGATCGGACATAGCCCGGATCCGGACCGCTGGACCGCAAGCGGCGGGGTTGCGCCGAAGGCAGGGGCGTAGGCTCGCTGAGATGACACTCGATCGCTGGTTCCCGTCGTGAGCTGGCCATCGCACTTGGCGACCGTTTCGGCGGCCCATCCTTCGAGACGCCCGCCTTTGGCGGGCCCTCAGGATGAGGTCGGAGTATGTGGCCGCAGTCTCGACGAGCGCTGTTGCCGCTAGCCTCATCTTGAGGAGACCGCGGAGCGGTCGTCTCGAAGGACGAGGCGCTCGCTCTACCTCAGACGCTATTGTTTGATCTCAGGCTCGACGAGCTTCGCCAGATTGCGCAGCGATTCCTGCCAGCCGAGATAACAAGCCTCCGGCGGAATGACGTCGGGGATGCCGGCCTGCGTGATATCCAGCTCAGTGCCGACGGATACCTTCTTCAGGATCACGGTGACCTGGATTTCGCCGGGCAGATTGGGGTCGTCGAACCTGTCGGTGTAGCGGAGACGTTCGCCGGGAACGAGCTCGAGATATTCGCCGCCGAAGGCGTGGCTGTTGCCCGTCGTGAAGTTACGGAACGACATCTTGAACGTGCCCCCGACCTTCGGCTCGAAATGATGGACCGTGCAGGTGAAGCCGTTCGGCGGAAGCCATTTCGCCAGCGCATCCGCCTCCAGGAAGGCGCGATAGACTTTCTCCGGGCTGGTCGTCAAAACGCGGTGCAGGCGGACAGTGCTGGGCATGATCATCTTCCTCATGAATCGCCGGGCTCGACGTCAGCGTCTATTGCCCATTCATGTCTAGATGACGGATCAGATACCGCCGATCCGACAGGGCGTCTCGATTTTTTTGATGGATGATTGGCAGACTGCCGCCACGTCGTGCGGCGTCATGGTGAATGCGAGATTGTAGCCGGGGATCGTCGGATTGTTCCGCCCGCCTGCGGCTGATGCGCCGACGGCGAAAGCTGGCCGGCGATCACGCGCTCGACTGCATCGGTCGCACTTATTGATCGAGTCGAATCTGCGCGGTTTTGACGATGTCCTGCCAGCGCGCGATCTCTTCGGTCATCCGTCGCTTGAGCGGTTCGGGGCCTCGCTGGTCCGGCGGTGGCAGGATCAAGCCTACCAGTTCGAGCCGTCTCCGCACGCCGTCATCGTCGAGCGCTGCGCAAAGCGCATCCGAGAACCGGTCGCGAATGGCGTCAGGCGCGCCTTTCGGCAGGTAGAACGCGAACCAGCTCGATGCGACAAACTGTGGAAGCCCTGCTTCCCTGGCCGTCGGTGTCTCCGGCAATTGCGGAACCCGCGCTGCGGCCGAAACGGTCAGGAAACGCAGATTGTTGTCACCCAGGAAGGGAAGAACGTCGCCCAACAATCCACAACTGAAGTCGCTGCGGCCGGCGATCAGGTCGGTCATCGCCAGTGCTGATCCCCGATATGGCACCTCGACCGGCTTGAATCCGATCACGGAGGTGAACAGCAGACAGCTGATGTGGCTGATCGAACCGACACCCGCATGGGCCAAGGTGAGGTCCGGGCCGCGCGCCTTGGCGATCGCGATGAACGACGCCATGCTGTCCGCGCCAAGGTCGCGGCGAGCGACGACGAGGATCGGCGTTTCCGCGACCAGGCCAATCGGCGTGAAATCAACCAGCGGGTCGTAACGCAGATTCGGATACAGCGCGACCGATGCCGCATGCGTCCCGACGTGACCGCTGACGAGCGTATAACCGTCGGGCGCGCTTTTTGCGACGCGCGCTGAGCCGGTCGTGCCGCCCGCCCCGGCGATGTTCTCGACAATGATCGGCTGCCCGAGTTTTCGCGACATGTGTTCGGACACGATCCGGCTCATCACGTCATTCGGGCCGCCAGCCGCGAACGGGACGATCAACGTGATCGGCCGTGATGGGAAGGGCGACTCGGCATGTGCCGCATTCAACATTGACAGCATCGCAGCTGCGAGGAGGGCCGTATGCTTGCGTTTCAGAATCATATGGCCTCACTCCGCATCAGGGGCGTCGTCTTGCGCAGCACTGGCCGGTCGATCGGCACAGGCCGCGAGGACACGATCGACCTCACGGGCGGACAGGCCGATGTATCGAGCCGGGTCCGCAGCCGCCTCGATCTCATGCAGGGCGATGTGGGCCGTCACGGCCGGATCGCGCGAAAGGCTCTGGGCCAATGTCAGGCCCGAAGCGATCGCGTGCGTGCATGCCGCGCTCACCATCTCGTGCGCATGATGGCGCCCGACGTGTGGAGCCAGCGCCATCATGACGGCCTCGGCGGCGATGAGACCCTGTGTCCGCCCGAGATTGGCCTGCATCGCATCGGGTCTGACGACCAGTCCGCCGCAGAGGCGAACAGCGTTGTCCAAGGCCCGGGAGACCAGTACGAATGCTTCCGGCAGCAGCGACCATTCGGCCTGCCACGGTCCCGTCGCCCGTTCATGGTCGTGGACCGAAGCGTCGAGCATGGCGCTCGCGAGCCGGCGCAACGACAGTCCGGTGCTGAGAATCTGCTCACAGATGATTGGGTTGCGCTTGTGCGGCATGGTGCTGGAGGCGCCGTGGCCCTGGCCGCCTGGCTCCAGCACTTCGCCGACCTCAGTCTGCGCCATCAACACGACATCGGTCGCGATCTTGCTCAAGGTCGCGGAGATCAGCCCAAGCAGGCAAACCGTCTCGGCCAAACTATCGCGCGCGGCGTGCCATGCCACCAGAGGTTCGCCGAGTTCGAGTTCGCTGGCCAACGCAGCGCGGACGCTGTCGCCATTGTCGCCGAGTGATGCGAAAGTGCCGACCGCACCGCCGAACTGGACCTGGAGGACTCTTGGTTTGAGTTCGGCGAGACGTTGCCTGTGGCGCAGCAGGCCCGACAGCCAGACGGAAACCTTGAATCCGAAGGTGATCGGAATCGCGTGTTGAAGTTTCGTCCTGCCGACCATGGGCGTATCGCGGTGGGTACGCGCCAGATCCGCAAGCGTCGATATCAGGCGCTCCAGATCGCGGTGGATGAGCTCGAGCGCGTCGCGGATCTGCACCACGAGCGCGGTGTCCATGATGTCCTGACTCGTGGCGCCCCAATGGACGAATTCGCCATGGGGGTTGCCGGTGAGTCGGATCAACTGCTCGACCAGATTCACGACCGGCAAACCAGCGCGCAAAGTTCCCGCCGCCAATTCGTCGAGGTCGAGTAGTTCAGCACGTGCAGCGGAGGCGATCGCAGCAGCAGCCTCGGCAGGAATCACACCGAGCTGCGCTTGAACCTTCGCCAGCGCGACCTCGACCAGAAGCATGGACTCAAGCGAATTGCGCTCACCGAACATGGTGCGCATCGGGGCGGTGCTGAAAATATCGGCGAGGTGGCGGCTGCTGAAGACCGTTCCGGGCTCGAAACTCAGCATGGCCGTATCGCGATCATGGATGAGCGAACGCGCGCGCGTTCAAACCAGTCGGCAAGCCTCAATCCGAGCTCATGAATGGCGACTCTTACCTTGCGGGCGTATGGCGACGTCTGAGTAAAAAATAGCCGCATCGGTCGGTATCGGTCCCTCCGTCGTCGCGCTCCATTGCGCGCCGTACGGCTTGGCATCGATCAAGCCTAGATTACCCCCTCGTTTTGTAAAAATGCATTATTGCGATACATGCGTTCTGAATTGGAGAACGCGGCGAGCGCCCCCAAAATACTCTGAATTCGGATATTGCAACCCGTAATCGGGTTGGGTCGCAGATCGTCGCCGAGAAAATCAGAGCCGCTACGAAAGCTTCATCGGGCGCGATCTGGTCTCCGTGCGGCCGAGTCGACGCATGTGGCGCTCGGCAGCCCTCCCAGAGCAGCTGGCGCCGAACGATGAGTGCTCGGCAGCGTGACGTCCTGTACCTACCGCCGGGCTCCCCAAGGCGGTAAATTCGGTCAAGCCTTGCAAATGGCGAGGATGAGGTATACGTTGAGGCTGTTCGTTCAGCCGCTGTGCCTTGTTGAATGCGCCCGCGGGCTCCTTTTCCATAGACATCGACGAATAGAATTTGTTCTGCGTGACGATCACGCGGAACCTGCGCGTATGCGCTTTGGAGAAGAAAATGACGACAGGTACTGTGAAGTGGTTTAACGGCCAGAAGGGCTTTGGATTCATTCAGCCGAACGACGGCGGCAACGATGTGTTCGTTCACATCAGCGCGGTCGAGCGGGCTGGTCTTGCAGGTCTCGCTGAAGGCCAAAAGGTCAACTTCGAGCTCAAGACCGACAAGATGCGGGGCAAGGTCAGCGCTGAGAATCTCTCGCTGGCCTAAAGCCTTGGTGCCGTTTCACGGATGTACTGAAACGGCCATGCCACCCGCTCGATCCCAGGATTGAGCGGGTTTTTGTCCGTTGCAGAGCAGGGTGAATAATGAGCGCCAAGAGACCGGCCGAACCGTCACCCGAAAGCATCGCGCGTACTAACCGTCAGCGTTTGGCCGCTGAGGAAGGCGCTCGGGCGATGGTGGATGTTGGAAAGCAAGCCGTCGATGTTCGCAAGAACATGGCGCGGCTTCGAGAGCTGCGCGAAGCCAAGGAAGCGGCAGACGCCGCCCTTCAGGCATCGTTGCCCGCGGCCACCCCGACGAAGCGCAAGAAGAAGGTGACGCCATAGCTGCCTTCCATTGCGCCAACGACAATTCGGAGAGGGCCGATCACATGCCAAAGAGTGCGGATCGTGCCTAGAATCAAGTCGGATGGCGGTGGCACCATCACCTTCTTTCTCGCGCTTGGCGCAGGACGACAGATGTGCCGTCTTGCGACGACGTTCCTGACGCAGAAGCAGGCTTTCAGTTATCTTCGCAAGAACCGGACCGAGTTAGAGCGGATGGCGCGGGCGCAGCTCGCTTCCGGGGCAGTTGAAGACGGAATCGTCGTGCTCTCGATGCTGTAGATCAGGCGGATTTCGGCGCCCCCGCTTCAGCGGAATTCGCCGTCGGAGCCTGGTACCGTCCGCGCTTATTCGGAACGGCTTCCCGGCTTCGCTTCGCGGGCCAATCGCTCCGCTTTCAGCCGTTCGCGATTTTCGTTGAAGGAGTTCTGGTCCTTCGCATAGTCATTGATCGGCTTCTGCGTTGTCGCAGGCTTGAACGCCTTGTTGGCTTCACGCTTGGCGCGATCAGAGGATTGATCTTTCGACATTTAAGCCCTCAATTTGATCAAAGAGCGTGGTCCTGGCGAGTGCCGGACGCGACGCCACCCGTGCCCGAACTGAAAGGCCGACTTGCCATCCTCGGAAGCGAAGGCGACCAGTTATTCAGCGTGGGGCAGGGTCTTTGCGAGGCGTGCTGCACTCGCTGTGGAGATGGCATGCTGGCATTTCCGGGCATGCTCTCATTCCCGGGAGCACGCCGGTCGAGGGAGCAACGGCCGGCCGCCGCGTCTGTTCCTCGCGAACCAATCTTTAATCCAGCCTTCGCGGCGCGGCAAGCGTGCCGATCGTGCGATGCAGCCCCTTCGGCGTCAACAAAAAGGCCGCCGAAGCCGGCGGCCTTTCGCGTCGTGAGATGAGCCCGCTCACTCGGCGGCCTGCTTTTGCGGCGGATCGAGCGCGCCGGACTTGTGGATATCGGCGACCTGATGGTCCGAGAAGCCAAGCACGGTGCGCAGGATCTCGTCGGTGTGCTCGCCGAGCAGCGGGGAGCGCTCCACATCGCTGGGGGAGTCCGACAGCTTGATCGGGTTGCCGACCGAGATGTACTTGCCGCGGGTGGGGTGGTCGACCTCAACCACGGTGCCGGTCGCGCGCAGCGACTGGTCCTCGGCGATCTCCTTCATCGACAGGATCGGGCCGCAGGGGATGTCGTCCTTGTTGAGGATTTCCATCGCCTCGAACTTCGTCTTCGTCATCGTCCACTGTTCGATGCGGCCGAAGATCTCGTTCAGGCGCGGCAGGCGGACGGCCGGCTTGGCGTAGTTCGGATCGGTCTTCCAGGAGGGCTCACCGATCACGTCGCAGATCTTCTCCCAGACCGGGGCCTGGGTGATGAAGTAGATGTAGGCGTTGGGATCGGTCTCCCAGCCCTTGCACTTCAGGATGCGGCCGGGCTGGCCGCCGCCGGAATCGTTGCCGGCACGCGGCACGGCATCGCCGAACGGAATGCCTTCGCCGAACTGGCTGTATTCCTTGAGCGGGCCGTGGGCGAGGCGCTGCTGGTCGCGCAGCTTGACGCGCGCGAGGTTGAGCACGCCGTCTTGCATCGCAGCCGTCACCTTCTGGCCCTTGCCGGAATGGGTGCGGTGATAGAGTGCGGTGACGATGCCGAGCGCCAGATGCAGACCGGTGCCGCTGTCGCCGATCTGCGCGCCGGTGACCAGCGGCAGGCCGTCGCGGAAGCCGGTGGTGGAGGCGGCGCCGCCGGTGCACTGTGCGACGTTCTCATAAACCTTGCAGTCTTCGTACGGTCCGGGGCCAAAGCCCTTGATCGAGGCGACGATCATCTTCGGGTTGATCGCCTGGATCTTCTCCCAGGGGAAGCCCATGCGGTCGAGCACGCCGGGGCCGAAGTTCTCGACCAGCACGTCGCACTTCTTGATGAGCTCGGTGAGGACTTCCTTGCCCTTGGGGTTCTTGGTGTCGAGCGTGATCGAGCGCTTGTTGTGGTTGAGCATGGTGAAATACAGGCTGTCCACGTTCGGGATGTCCTGCAGCTGGCCGCGGGTGATGTCACCCACGCCCGGGCGCTCTACCTTGATCACGTCGGCGCCGAACCAAGCGAGCAACTGCGTGCAGGTCGGCCCGGACTGGACGTGGGTGAAGTCGAGAATGCGAACGCCCTCGAGCGCTTTTGTCATCGTGTTGCTCCTGTTACTCTTCTGTTTCCGTCATGCCCGCGAAGGCGGGCATCCATTATTCGCTGAAGGTTCAGTTGGGCCTCAGTGCTCGCCTCAAGGATGATCTGGCGATTACTGGATTCCCCGCCTGCGCGGGGAATGACCCGGCGGCTGGTTACTTCTTCTTCTGCAGAACGCTCTGCGGATTGAGGTTGCCGATGCGGCCGCTCTCGGAACCGGCGGCCGGATCGATCACGGCGTTGATGAGCGTCGGCTTGCCCGAGGCCATGGCTTCGTTGACGGCGCGCTTGAGCTCGTCCGGCGAGGTGGCGTTGACGCCGACACCGCCGAAGGCTTCCATCATCTTGTCGTAGCGGGCGCCCTTGACGAACACCGTCGTCGCCGGATCGGCATTGGCGCCGTTGACGTCGGTGCCGCGATAGATGCCGTCATTGTTGAAGATGACGACGCAGATCGGCAAATTGTAGCGGCAGATGGTCTCCACTTCCATGCCGGAGAAGCCGAAGGCCGAGTCGCCTTCCACCGCGAGCACGGGATGGCCGGTCTCGAGCGTAGCCGCGATCGCCTGGCCCATGCCGATGCCCATCACGCCCCAGGTGCCGACGTCGAGACGCTTGCGTGGGCGATACATGTCGATGACGCCGCGGGCGAGGTCGAGCGTGTTGGCGCCCTCGTTGACGAGGATCGCCTCGGGATGATCCTTGATGACGTTCTTCAGCACGCCGAGCGCGCCGTGATAGTCCATCGGCGATTTGTTGTTCATGAGCTTCGGCGCCATCTTGGCGACGTTCTCTTCGCGCTTGGTCGAAATCGCCTTGGTCCATTCGACCGGCGGCGCGGTCCAGCCCGACGCCATCGCCTGGTTGAAGGCGGAAACGACCGAGCCGATGTCGCCGACGACGGGCGCGACGATCTCGACGTTGGAGTCCATCTCGCGCGGTTCGATGTCGACCTGGATGAACTTCTTGGGCGCTTCGCCCCAGTTCTTGCCCTTACCGTGCGAGAGCAGCCAGTTCAGTCGGGCGCCGATCAGCAGCACGACGTCGGATTCCTTCAGCACCGTCGAACGGGCGGCGCCTGCGCACTGCGGATGCGTGTCGGAGAGGAGGCCCTTGGCCATGCTCATCGGCAGGAAGGGAATGCCGCTCTTCTCGACGAAGGTCTTGATCTCCTCGTCGGCCTGCGCGTAGGCCGCGCCCTTGCCGAGGATGATGAGCGGACGTTTTGCGCCCTTCAAAACATCAAGCGCGCGCTTGATCGAAGCGGGCGAGGGGATCTGCGCGGGAGCCGCGTCGATCACCTTGACCAGCGACTTCCGTCCGGCATCGGCGTTCATCACCTGGCCGAACAGCTTTGCCGGCAGGTCGAGATAGACGCCGCCCGGACGGCCGGAGACGGCGGCACGGATGGCACGGGCAAGACCGATGCCGATGTCCTGGGCGTGCAGCACGCGATAGGCTGCCTTGCACAGCGGCTTGGCGATCGCCAGCTGGTCCATTTCTTCGTAGTCGCCCTGCTGGAGGTCGACGATCTCGCGCTCGGAGGAGCCTGAGATCAGGATCATCGGGTAGCAGTTGGTGGTGGCGTGCGCGAGCGCGGTGAGACCGTTGAGGAAGCCGGGAGCGGAGACGGTGAGGCAGATGCCGGGCTTCTTGGTGAGGTAGCCGGCGATGCCCGCCGCATAGCCGGCGTTCTGCTCGTGGCGGAACGAGATCATGCGAATACCGGCCGCCTGGGCCATGCGGCCCAAATCCGTGATCGGGATGCCCGGCACATTGTAGATGGTGTTGATGCCGTTCAGCTTGAGCGCGTCGATGACGAGATGAAAGCCATCCGTCAATTCCTGCTCGGTGCCCGGTGCTTCGGACTTGGTCGCGGTATTCAGCATGGGCCTTGTCTCCCTGGTCTCAAGATGCCGTTTCAGGCTTTAGGGGCGATGCCTCGCCCTTCTGGTGAACGTTGCTGGCTAGAAGAGTTCCTGACCATGCGCTTCGACGTAAGCGGCAAGGCCAAGGGTGTGATCGCGGGCGCGCTTCTCGGCGAGCTCGGTATCGCGCGCCTCCAAGGCTTCGATCATGCCGAGATGCTCGGGGAGCGACGTCGCGGTACGGTCCTTGCGTCCGATGGTCAATTGCCGATAGCCACGCACGTGCAGCAGCAAGTCGTTGGTGAGATCGACCAGCACCGGTGATTCCGACAGCGAGATCAGCGCCTGGTGGAAGGCGATGTTGGCGCGCGAATATTCCTCGACGTGATCCTCGGGCAGGCGGTCTTTACCAAAATCCTTGAAGTAGTCGCGCAGCGCCGTGATGTCTTTCTTTCGCGCTGTGGCGGTGATGAGGCGGGCCGCCATGCTCTCCAGCGCCGCCCAGGCGCGGATCATGTCGACGATCTCGCTCTTGGTCCTCCGCACCACCATGATGCCGCGGCGCGGGACCGTCTTCACGAAGCCGTCCTGCTCGAGCATCGCGATGGCTTCGCGGATCGGCGTGCGGCTCACACCCAGGCGCTCGGACAACGCCCGCTCGTCGAGCATCACCGGCTCGGGTGTCGAGTAGATGTCCATCTTGAGGATGGCTTCCTTCAAGGCGTCATACGCCTTGTTCTTGAAGCTCGACTCCGGGGCAATACGAACGATTGCGATATCTGCCTCGGCCATGTTCGGCAACGCCTTGGTTGGTTTCCGCAGTGACACGACGAATCTCCTCCAGTGGGAGTCGTCTTTTACAGGATTATTAACGGGAAAGTTTTTGGCATACCAAATACCAGAATGTCAAGCTGCCTATTTTTTGCAGCGTTCTAAGGTGCGCTGCAGCTTGACAAGTTGGCTTCTGGCATACCAAATGCCATCGCCAGCCATTTTTGATCCAAGCCGGCGGAGTAATCTCGGCTTTATGCCACTCCGTTCCGCGACATGGAACAGAGCGCGGCGAATGGAAAGCATCACGGGCAGCCGCAACACGCGCGCGCTTCGAGAACGCAAGAACCAAGGTCAAGGGAGAGCCACATGTCCAATTCCAAAGATGCCGTCCGCAAGGTGCTTGACCAGGTCAAGGCGGACAAGCGCACCAGCCTGACCGCGCCGGAAGGCAAGCTGGTCTGCGACGCCTACGGCATTCCAGTGCCGAAGGAGGGTGTGGCGAAATCGGCCGGCGAGGCCGGCAAAATGGCCGCCTCGATGGGCTTTCCGGTGGTGATGAAGATCGTCTCGCCGGACATTCTCCACAAGACCGAAGCCGGCGGCGTCATCGTCGGCCTCAAGACGGCCGAAGACGCCGAGAAGGCCTACGAGACGATCCTGTCCAACGCCAGGAAGTACAAGTCCGACGCCAAGATCGAGGGCGTCCAGGTGCAGCAGATGCTGGCCGGCGGCACCGAAGTGATCGTCGGGTCGATCACCGATGCCTCGTTCGGCAAGCTGGTTGCCTTCGGCCTCGGCGGCGTGCTGGTCGAAGTCCTGAAGGACATCACCTTCCGCCTCGCGCCCGCGACCAAACAAGACGCGCTGTCGATGCTCGACGGCATCCAGGCGCATGAAATTTTGAAGGGCGTTCGCGGCGGCGAGCCGGTGAACCGCACGGCGCTTGCGGATGTCATCGTCAAGGTCTCGCAGCTCGTCACCGATTTCCCGGAGATCGTCGAGCTCGATCTCAACCCGGTGTTCGCGACGGCCAAGGACGCGATCGCGGCCGACGTCCGCATCGTCGTCGACTTCGCTTACGTGCCCAAGCCGAAGCCGCGCCCGACCGAAGAGATCGTCGCGGCCATGAGCCGCATCATGCAGCCGAAGGCCGTTGCCGTGGTCGGCGCTTCGGCCGAGGACGGCAAGATCGGCAATTCCGTGATGAAAAACCTCATCAACGGCGGCTACAAGGGCGACATCTACCCGATCCATCCCAAGGCCGCCGAGATCCTCGGCTACAAGGCCTATAAGAGCGTCAAGGACGTGCCCGGCGTGATCGATACCGCGGTGTTCGCCATTCCCGCGAAGTTCGTCGCCGCGGCGCTCACCGAATGCGGCGAGAAGAAAATTCCCGGCGCGGTTCTGATCCCGTCCGGTTTCGCGGAAGCCGGCGCGCCGGAGCTGCAGGCCGAGATCGTCGAAGTCGGCAAGAAGTACGACATCCGCCTGATGGGCCCGAACATCTACGGCTTCTATTATACGCCTGCCAATCTCTGCGCGACCTTCTGCACCGCCTATGACGTCAAGGGCCACGCGGCGCTGTCCTCGCAGTCGGGCGGCATCGGCATGGCCATCATCGGCTTCTCGCGTTCGGCCAAGATGGGCGTGTCCGCGATCGTCGGCCTCGGCAACAAGTCCGATATCGACGAGGACGATCTGCTCGCCTTCTTCGAGCAGGATCCGAACACCAACCTGATCGCGCAGCACTGCGAAGACCTCAAGGACGGCCGCGCCTTTGCGGAAGCGGCAAAGCGCGTCTCCAGGAAAAAACCGGTCATCGTGCTCAAGGCCGGCCGCACCTCGGCCGGCGCGAAGGCGGCCTCGTCGCACACCGGCGCGCTCGCCGGCAACGACAAGATCTACGAGGACGTCCTCGCGCAGTCCGGCGTGATCCGCGCCCGTAGCTTGCGGCAACTGCTCGAATTCGCCCGCGGCGTGCCGGTGCTGCCGACGCCGAAGGGCGAGAACGTGCTGATCATCACCGGTGCCGGCGGGTCGGGCGTGCTGCTGTCGGACTCCTGCGTCGACAACGGCCTGTCGCTGATGTCGATGCCGGCAGATCTCGATGCTGCCTTCCGCAAGTTCATCCCGCCGTTTGGCGCGGCCGGAAATCCCGTGGACATCACCGGCGGCGAGCCGCCGATCACCTACGTCAACACGGTGAAGCTCGGCCTGACGGACGAGCGCATTCATTCGCTCATCCTCGGCTACTGGCACACCATCGTCACGCCGCCGATGGTGTTCGCCCGCAACATGGTCGAGGTGAAGAAGGAGATGGAGGCCAAGGGCTTCGTGAAGCCGATCGTCGCCTCGCTCGCCGGCGACGTCGAGGTCGAGGAGGCCGCCGAATATCTCTACCAGAACGGCATCCCGGCCTATGCGTATTCGACCGAGCTGCCGGTCGAAGTCCTCGGCGCCAAGTACAAATGGGCGCGCGGAGCAGGGCTGCTCTGAGGCTGCCTTCGCCTCTCCCCGCCTGCGGGGAGAGGCCGGAATTTGCACAGCAAATTTCGGGTGAGGGGCACTCTCCGCGAGTCCGTCTCTCACCGTCTTCGCGGAGATAGCCCCTCACCCCGACCCTCCCCCCGTAAGAACGGGGCGAGGGAGGGCAGGCGGCTCGCGTCTTGTCTGATTGGCAATGCAGGTCGCGATGAGCAAGAACGTGATCCGACGCAAATCGATCGAGCCCCGATCGTCATCGGAGCCTGACCACGACGCGCGCGACGGCGGCGTGCAATCCGTTGATCGCGCGCTGTCGATTCTCGAAACATTGTCCGAAGACGACGAAGGCTATCGCCTCAGCGATCTCGCCGTTCGCACCGGGCTCTCGGCCTCGACCGTACACCGCCTGCTGGCGACGCTGGAAAGCCGCCGCTTCGTGCAGTTCGACCGCGCCGAATCCAAATGGCATGTCGGCGTGCGCAGCTTCACGGTGGGCGCGAGCTTTGCCCGGCGGCGCAATTTCAGCGCCCAGGCTATCCCCTATTTGCGCAAGCTGCGTGATCTCACCCGCGAGACCGCCAATCTCGCCGTGGTCGACGACGAGTTCATCATCGTGCTGACCCGCATGGAGAGCCGTGAAATCATGCGTTCGCTGACCAAGGTCGGCGGCCGCGTTCCGATGGTAACGTCGGGCGTCGGCAAGGCGGTGCTCGCGACCTATTCCGACGAGGACGTCGGTGCCGTCATTCGCCATCACGGCATGCCACGCCTGACCGAGAAATCGATCGTGCGACCAAGCGACCTGTTCAAGGAGCTCGCGACCATCCGCAAGCAGGGTTTTGCGATCGACGACGAGGAAGCCGAGATCGGCCTGCGCTGCGTTGCCGCCGTGGTCTACAACGCGCTTGCCGAGCCGTTGGCGGCGATCTCCGTTTCCGGCTTGACCAGCAGGGTCACCGATGCGCGGCTGCCGGAGATCGGCCGTGTGGTGCGCGAGGTTGCGGCGGAACTGACGGCCGCGCTCGGGGGTGTGACCCCGGTCGCGAAGCCAGCCTGACCCCGGTTCGCGGTCCGTCGTGGCCCGTTGAAGAAATCAGCTCTGGCGGCAGCTGCCCCGACATCGGTATATCCACGCACCGTTGTCGCCTCCTTTTTAGGAAAAGTCATGCCGTCAGAGCTCCGTTCGCCCCGTCTCGCTGTCCTGATCGATGCCGACAACGCTTCGGCAAAGATTGCCGATGGACTGTTCGAGGAGATTGCCAAGATCGGCGAGGCCAGCGTTCGCCGCATCTACGGCGACTTCTCCAATGCCAGGTCCAGGGGCTGGGCCGACATCCTTTCCAAACACGCCATCATCCCGCAGCAACAGTTTGCCTATACGACCGGAAAGAATGCCTCCGACATCACCCTGGTCATCGACGCGATGGACCTGCTTCACAGCGGCCGGTTCGACGGCTTTTGCCTGGTGTCGTCGGATAGCGATTTTACCCGTCTGGCCGCCCGGATCCGGGAGCAGGGCATCGATGTCTTTGGGTTCGGCGAACAGAAGACGCCGGAGAGCTTCCGGCAGGCCTGCCGAAGGTTCGTCTACACGGAGAACCTGCTTGCCGCGCCGGCGCACACCCAGGACGCCGCTTCGAGATCGAAATCGCTTCAGCCGCTCGATGCCGCGACCCCCATCATCAAGAAGGTCATCACCCAGATGGAGAGCGAGGACGGCTGGGTCACGCTCGGGGAAGTCGGCCGCCAACTTGCCAATCTCGCGTCCGATTTCGATCCGAGAACGTTCGGCTTCCGCAAGCTGAGCGACCTCGTGCGCAAGACCAATTCCTTCGAGATCGACGAGCAGAACGGGAGGTCAATGCGGATTCGGGTCAAGCCCACTGCCGCAGCGGCCCCGAGACGACGGAACTCGCGCAGGCCCGCGAGGTCAGGGGCGGCAGGCGCTTCGCCGCCTAAGGCGTAAGCAGGGCCTGCCGTTATATTTGCGCTTGCCCGGTCCGGCGCAGGGCGTAACCATCGCGGGGACCGTAACGCCACGCGAGGGTCCCGATGACCAGACTTACCCGCTTCGCCGTCGCACCGTTGCATTCGATGACCCGGCGTCTCGCCGATGTGGCCTCGGCGCGGGTCGCGCCGGATCTCGTCGTCACCGGCGCGCGGGTGCTTTCGACCTATTCGGAGCGCATCCATCAGGGACGTGAGGTCTGGATCACCGGCGGCCGCATCGCGGCGGTGAAGCCGGCTGGAATAGCCAAGAAGGCCTGGAGCGGCGTCACGACCTACGATGCCGCGGGCGGCATTATCGCGCCGGGCCTGGTTGATCCGCACATCCACATTGAATCCTCGATGGTGACGGCCTGCGCCTATGCCGAGGCCGCCCTGCTCAACGGCACCACCACGATCTTCTGCGACAGCCACGAGATCGGCAACGTCATGGACGTCGCCGGCGTCGAGGCGATGCTGGAGGACGCGCGCGAGGCGCCGCTGTCGATCTTCTTGACAGTGCCGAGCACGGTGCCCGCGACTTCGGCCGCACTGGAGACTGCGGGCGGCGACCTCACACCGGACAAGATCGCCGGCCTGTTCGACCGCTGGCCGGAGGCTGTCGGGCTCGGCGAGAAGATGGATTTCGTGCCCGTGACCATGGGCGATGAGCGCAGCCACGCCATCCTCGCCGCCGCCCTGAAGCGTGGGCGGCCGGTGTCCGGCCATGTCTATGGCCGCGAATTCGTTGCGGCTTATGCGGCATCCGGCGTCACGGATACCCATGAGGCGATCGACCGCGACATCGCCGACGATTTGCTCGATGCCGGGGTCTGGGTCTTCCTGCGCGGGGGACCGCCGACCACACCGTGGCACTCGCTGCCGCAGGCGATCCGCACTATCACCGAGCTCGGCGCTTCGCACAAGCGCACGGCCGCGTGCACCGACGATCGCGACGCCGATGATCTCCTGCTGTTCGGTCTCGACTGGGTGGTGCGGGAGGCGGTGAAGGCGGGAATGTCGCCCGAGCAGGCCTGGTCGATGGGCTCGCTGCATGGCGCGACGCGCTTCAACATGGACAGCGATATCGGCGGGCTCGGCGGGGGGCGCCGCGCCGATCTGGTGCTGATGGACGACAATCTGAAGCCGCAATGCACCTGGTATGGCGGCGAGCTGGTGGTCGAGAACCGCAAGATCACGCCGCGGCTCGATCAGGCATTGTCGCAGCGATATCAATACCCGAAGGCGGCCTACGCGACTGTGAAGCTGCCGGAGAAGCTGAAGCTGACGCCGGAGCTGCCGGCGAAGGCCTGCACCGTCAACGCCATCAAGACCGCGTTGCCCGGCATCACGCTGATCCATGAGAAGATCGAGATCGAGCCGGCCAAGGATTGGCCGGAATTGTTCGCGCGCTACAGCCTGTGCTTCGTCACGGTGGTCGAGCGCCACGGCAAATCGGCCGGCAATGTCGCCTATGGCCTCTTGAAGGACTTTGGCCTGAAGCGCGGCGCGGTCGCCTCCAGCGTCGGGCACGACAGCCACAACATCATCGTTGCCGGTACCAACGAGGCCGACATGCAGGTCGCGGTGGCCGCCATCAAGGAGCAACAGGGCGCCGTCTGCCTCGTCGCCGAGGGCAAGGTGAGGGCGCTGGTGCCGCTGCCGATCGCCGGTCTGCTGTCCGACAAGCGCGTTACCGAAGTGGCGGAAGAGGTCAAGGTGCTGAAGAAAGAATGGGCGGAAGCCGGCTGCACCATCCCCTACATGGGCTTCAATTTGATTCCTCTATCGGTCATTCCGGAAATTCGCATCACCGACAAGGGCCTCGTGCTGGTGCCGCAGATGGAGCTGGCGCCGCTGTTCGAGTGAGCGCTTTCACGCGAGTCTCGACCTAACCGACTGAAGCCGCCGCGATTTTTTCGCGGCTGCCGCATCGTGGAAAATAAAATCGATCTCGTTGAGTGAAGCCCTCGCGGGCCCGATGATCTCGCTCGAGCCAATGCAACTCAAGCGAGGTCCGATATGGCGAAGATGCGAGCCATCGATGCTGCCGTGCGAATTCTGGAGAAGGAAGGCATCTCGACTGCCTTCGGCGTTCCCGGGGCCGCGATCAATCCGCTTTACTCGGCGCTGAAGAAGCGCGGCTCGATCCGCCATATCCTGGCGCGCCATGTCGAGGGGGCCTCGCACATGGCCGAGGGTTATACGCGGGCCAAGGCGGGCAATATCGGCGTCTGCATCGGAACCTCGGGGCCGGCGGGCACCGACATGATCACCGGGCTCTATTCGGCGATCGCCGATTCCATCCCGATCCTCTGCATCACCGGCCAGGCGCCGCGGGCGCGGCTCTACAAGGAGGATTTCCAGGCCGTCGACATCGAATCGATCGCAAAGCCCGTGACCAAATGGGCGGTGACCGTGCGGGAGCCCGGGCTGGTGCCTCGCGTGTTCAGCCAGGCCTTTCACATCATGCGCTCGGGAAGGCCTGGCCCGGTCCTGATCGATATGCCGCTCGACGTGCAGCTCGCCGAGATCGAGTTCGACGACGAGACCTATGAGCCGCTGCCGGTCTACAAGCCCACCGCGACGCGCAAGCAGGTGGAGAAGGCGCTGGAGATGCTCAACGCGGCCGAACGGCCGCTGATCGTCGCGGGCGGCGGCGTGATCAATGCCGACGCCTCGGATTTGCTGGTGGAATTCGCCGAGATCGCCAACGTGCCGGTCGTGCCGACGCTGATGGGGTGGGGGGCCATCCCCGATGACCACGTGCTGATGGCCGGCATGGTCGGTCTTCAGACCAGCCACCGTTACGGCAATGCCACCATGCTCGAATCCGATTTCGTGCTGGGCATCGGCAACCGCTGGGCCAATCGCCACACCGGCTCGGTCCAGACCTACACCAAGGGCCGCACCTTCGTGCATGTCGACATCGAGCCGACCCAGATCGGGCGCGTGTTCAACCCCGACCTCGGCATCGTCTCGGATGCCAAGGCCGCCCTTGAGCTTTTCGTCACCGTCGCCAGGGAGTGGCGCCGGTCAGGCAGGTTGCGCGAGCGCCAGGCGTGGCCCGCTTCCTGCCGCGACCGCAAGAAAACGATGTTGCGCAAGAGCCATTTCGACAACGTTCCGATCAAGCCGCAGCGCGTCTACGAGGAGATGACCAAGGCCTTTGGCCGTGACACCTGCTACGTCTCCGTGATTGGCCTGTCGCAGATTGCCGGGGCGCAGTTTCTGGGGGTCTACAAGCCGCGCAACTGGATCAATGCCGGGCAGGCCGGGCCGCTCGGCTGGACGCTGCCCGCGGCGCTCGGCGTGCGCGCGGCGTGTCCGGATCGCGACATCGTCGCGCTCTCCGGCGACTACGACTTCCAGTTCCTGATCGAAGAGCTCGCGGTCGGGGCGCAATTCAATCTGCCCTACATCCACGTCGTCGTGAACAACTCCTATCTCGGCCTGATCCGCCAGGCCCAGCGTGGCTTCGACATGGACTATCACGTCCAGCTCTCCTTTGAGAACATCAACGCGCCCGAGCTCGGCGGCTATGGCGTCGACCATGTTGCGGTCGCCGAAGGCCTCGGCTGCAAGGCGATCCGCGTCACCGACCCGAAAGACTCGCAGGCGGCGTTCGCGACCGCGCGCGAATTGATGGCCAAGCATCGCGTGCCCGTGATGGTCGAGTTCATCCTCGAACGTGTCACCAACATCGCGATGGGCACCGAGATCGACAACATCGTCGAATTCGAGGAGGTGCTGGATCTGCCGCTCGACGAGGTCGCGACCGCGCGGTCCGGCGTGCTGCAGCCGGCGGAATAGGGAACAGCATCATGCCGAGATTCGCCGCCAACCTCACCATGCTCTTCAACGAAATGCCGTTCGTGGACCGCTTCGCCGCGGCCAAAGCGGCGGGCTTTTCCGGGGTCGAGTACCTCTTCCCCTATGATTTCGATAAGGCGCTTTTGCGCGAGCAGCTCGACCGCCATGGGCTGACGCAGGTGCTGCACAATCTGCCGGCCGGCAATTGGGCGGCAGGCGAGCGCGGCATCGCGATCTTGCCGGATCGTGTCAGCGAGTTCCGGGACGGCGTGTTTCGCGCCATCGACTATGCCAAGGCACTCGATTGCGAGCAGCTCAACTGTCTCGTCGGCATCGCGCCTGTCGATGCCGACCCGCGTGAGCTCAACGAAACGCTGGTCGGGAATCTGCGGTTTGCAGCTTCGACCCTGGCGCGCGAGAACATCAAGCTTCTGGTCGAGCCGATCAACACGCTCGACATTCCCGGCTTCTTCCTCAACGGCACCGAGCAGGCCGTGCAGCTGGTCTCCGAGGTGCGCTCAAACAATCTGTTTGTCCAATACGACATCTATCACATGCAGATCATGGAGGGCGATCTCGCCCGTACCATGCAGGAATATCTGCCGCAGATCGCGCACATCCAGCTCGCCGACAATCCAGGTCGTCACGAGCCCGGCACCGGCGAGATCAACTTTCCCTTCCTGTTCCGCCATCTCGACGCGATCGGCTATCGCGGCTGGATCGGTTGCGAATACAAGCCGCGCACTACGACGCTGGAAGGCCTGTCCTGGCACGCCGCGCAGACTTTCGAGACCTGAGGAAACCGTAGACATGATCGACATCGGCTTTATCGGACTTGGCACCATGGGACGGCCGATGGCCGGTCATCTTCTGGCCGCAGGCCATCGCGTTCTCCTGCACGATGTCGGGCCGGTCGCACCCGAGCTGATCGCGGCCGGCGGCGTTGACTGCAAGTCAAGCAAGGAGGTCGCGGAGGAGGCGGATGCGGTCATCATCATGGTGCCGGATACCCCGCATGTGGAGGCCGTGCTGTTCGGCAAGGACGGCGTCGCGGGCGGCGTTTCCAAGGGCAAGATCGTGGTCGACATGAGCTCGATCTCGCCGCTGGCGACCAAGGAATTTGCGAAGAAGATCGAGGCGCTCGGCGCGGATTATCTCGATGCACCGGTGTCAGGCGGGGAGGTCGGTGCCAAGGCGGCAAGCCTCACCATCATGGTCGGTGGCCCCGAGCGCGCCTTCAACACCATGAAGCCGATCTTCGACCGGATGGGAAAGAACGTCACCCGCGTCGGCGCCAATGGCGACGGCCAGACGACGAAGGTCGCCAACCAGATCATCGTCGCGTTGACGATCGAGGCGGTCAGCGAAGCGCTACTGTTCGCGTCGAAAGCCGGTGCGGATCCGGCGCTGGTGCGGCAGGCCCTGATGGGCGGCTTTGCGTCGTCCCGGATTCTCGAAGTGCATGGCGAGCGCATGGTGAAGCGCAATTTCGATCCCGGCTTCCGCATCGAGCTGCACCAGAAGGATCTCAACCTCGCGCTTGAAGGCGCCCGCGCGCTCGGCCTGTCGCTGCCGAGCACGGCAGTGGCGCAGCAACTATTCTCGTCCTGCGCCGCGCATGGCGGCAAGGGCTGGGATCACTCGGCGATGGTGCGCGCGCTGGAACTGATGGCGGGCCACGAGATCGCGGCGGCCTGAACTGTTACCGGGTAACAGTCTCCGGTTTTGGTGCCGTCTAGATCGGGCGGGGAACCGGAACAATGATCCGGCCCCGCGGTTGAAGGCGCACAACAATCACTGGAGACATAAGCACATGAAAACCCGTCTTGCGATTTCGTTGGCTGCCGCGTCGCTGCTGGCGTCGAGTGCGGCCTTTGCTCAGTCGACGACCGAAGAGGGCGCCAGGAACGGCGCACGCGCGGGCGGCGACATCGGCGGCCCGGTCGGAGCGATGGTCGGTGGTACCGTCGGGGCGGCGGTCGGCGCTGGTCTGGAAATCCCGAATGCGATCCTCGGCGGAATTCCGCGTGATGATTCGGTCGTGGTCCACGAGCGCGTCGTGGTCGGCGAGCCGCTGCCGCCGACCGTGGTGCTGCGGCCCGTGCCGAACTACACCGAATATCGCTATGCGGTCGTGAACGATCGCCGCGTGATCGTGGAGCCGCGCACGCGCCGCGTCGTCAAGATCATCGACTGATCGATCAGAGCGTGAGCTTTGAAGAGACGGGCCCTGCGGAGCGTCACTCCGCGGGGCCTTGACTCGAGAGGGCCGAATTTGCGCGAAACCGCATCATGGCCCAATCGGCGATGGCCGCCAGCGCGAAGCCGATGCAGGTGGTGCCGGCATCGACCAGAAAGTCCTCCAGCCGCGGATGTCGTCCCGGTGCCCAGAATTGCATCAGTTCGAGCAGGCCGATCAGCACCACGGCGATGGCTGTCGCCGACAGGCGGCGGCGCGGATAGGCGAAGCCGAAGGCTAGTCCCACCAGGACGAAGGCAAGGGCATGCTCGCCGTCCTGGCCAAGGTCGGAATGGGGCCGCAGGCCGGGCGGACCGAGGGTTGCAAAGGCGACGGCGGCGGCAAGCAGCCAGGCAGAGGAGCGAACCAAAATGGACATCCGCACCGCTTAGCACGGATTGCAGCAGCTTGCCGAGGCGCCGGGATCAGATCGCCGTGTAGTTAATGACGAAACGTTAAAGCGGCTCGCGCACGCCCAGGCCGTGCATGAAGCGTTCCCGGATTTGTACGGGATCGCGTCGGGTGGCGCCGACGCCGGGCTTGTCATCGATACGAACGGCGATCAGGCTGGGCTCGCCAGCCGACATGGCTTCCTCGACCAGACGCTCGAAATCCTCCTCGTCCGCGGCCCAGGCGCTGTTGGCAAGCCCGGAGCCGGTCGCGATGGCGACGATGTCAGCTACGTTCGCGGCCGGTGTCGGCTGCGCGCCGGTGATCTGGTAGATGCCGTTGTCCATCACGATCATGACGAGATTTTTCGGCTTCAACGCCGCGATCGTCGAGAGCGCGCCGAGCTGCATCAGGAGCGAACCATCGCCTTCGAGCGCAAAGACGCGCCGGTCCGGTTGCGCCAGCGCCACGCCCAGCGCGATCGGGAAGGCGAGGCCCATGCTGCCGAGCATGTAGAAATTCTGCGGACGGTGGCCGGCGGCCCAGAGGTCGAAATTGGTGTTGCCGATGCCGCCGATCACGGCTTCCTCGTGCTCGAGTTTCGCGATCAGGCGCGAGGTGACGTCGAAGCGGCTCATCACTTTGGTGTTGCGCGCGTCTGTCTTCATTTGGCCGTCCTCACTTGTCGAACACCTTGCCGCCCGTGAGCAGCGGGTTGAGGATCAGCGCGACTGGCGCCTGCGTCGTGATGGCCTGCTTGATCGAACGGTCGGCAATGAATTCGAGCTCGTCGAGCCGGGTGATGGTGTGATGCTCCAGCGCCAGCGAATCCAGCACCGGACGCATGGTGCGGCAGACCAGTGACTGGCCGTAATTGAATTCGCCGAGCGTGCCGCGCTCAGACACGAACATGATCAGCGGAATCTGGTAGGGCACCGCAAGCGAGGCCAGCACGTTGGCGAGCGTCGCAAACCCCGAGGTCTGCATCAACACCGCGCCCCGTCGTCCGCCCATCCAGGCGCCCGAGACGATGCCGACGGCCTCCTCCTCGCGGGCGGTGGCAAAGGTGGTGAAGAACGGATCGGCGTGCAGGTTCTTGATCAGCGGCGTCAGCACGCGGTCGGGCACGTAAGGGACGAGGCTGATCTCGTTCCGCTTCAGCGTTTGCAGGACGATGCCGTGCCAGCTCTTGTCGCTGGAGGTCTGCGCCGCCTCGGACGAGGTCTGTTGCTCCGCAATCGGCATTGCGTTCTCCCTTCGGCCGCACATGCTTCTTGGTTTTTTGCCTTTGTCGTGGCCATCGTCTTGGCCGTCGCGGCGGTCTGCCGAACTTGACGCAGGCAGCGGGATTGTCAACATGTCCGGGCTGCACCGTGATCTGCGCCAGACGGCCTGCCGCGGCCGGTGCCGCCGTGTCATAAGCGGCAATAACAAGAGAACGGAGGAACGTATGAAAGGATCGCGCGCCGCGCTGGCCCTGCGGATCTCCTGGAGAAAGCCGGAAGGGTCCTGATGTCCGTCAACAGCAAGCGCGTCTTCTACGTTAAATATCTGGCCAATCCGATCTATATCGACATTCTGAAGGCGCGGCCCGACGTCCGGCTCGATCGCATCGAGAACGAGAGCCCCGAGGAATATTTCGCGCCGATCATCGAAGCGGCTCATGTCTACCAGATCGGCGCCGCCCGTGACGAACTGGCCCCGCATTTCCATGTCGATGCTGCCTTCCTGAAGCGCGCGCCGAACCTGCTGCTCGTCTCCAGCAACGGCGCTGGATTCGATCCTGTTGACGTCGAGGCCTGCACCGATGCCGGCGTGCTGGTCGTCAACCAGTCCGGCGGCAACGCCCATTCCGTCGCCGAGCATGCGCTGGCGATGATGCTGACGCTGTCCAAGCGCATCATCCAGTCCGACCGCAAGCTCCGCAGGGAGTCCAACGTCAACCGCAACGAACTCGTCGGCAACGAGATCGAGCACAAGACCGTCGGCATCATCGGCCTCGGCAATGTCGGTCGCCGCATCGCCGCGCTGTGCAAGGGCCTGTTCGGCATGAAGGTGCTGGCCTACGATCCGTACCTGACGGCCGAAATGATGGCCGAGCGGGGCGGCGAGAAGGTCGAGCTCGACGAGCTCTTGCGCCGCGCCGACTTCGTCTCGATCTCCTGTCCGCTCGACAAGGGCAGCCGCAATATGATCAGCGTGCGCGAGTTTGGGTTGATGCAGCCGCATGCGTACTTTATCACCACGGCGCGTGGCTTCATCCACGATGAGGATGCGCTGCTCCAGGCGTTGCGTGACAAGCGCATTGCGGGCGCCGGTCTCGACGTCTGGTCGAAGGAGCCGCCGCCGCCGGAGCATCCGCTGCTCCAGCTCGACAACGTGCTGGCGAGCCCGCATACGGCCGGCGTCACGATCGAGGCGCGCCAGAACATGGGCCGCATCGCCGCCGAGCAGGTGCTGCAGACGCTCGACGGTAAGCGCCCGCCGCGCATCATCAATCCCGAGGTCTGGCCAACGCTATGCCGAGCGGTTCAAGCAGGCGTTTGGTGTGATGCCGGCGTAGGGCGCGCGAAGTCTGATCGTGCTCCGATCGCTGGTTACGAGGATGAAAACAGAAAGCGGCGGATTTTACTGATGGCGTGAGTGAACACGTATGACTTGTCCTGTAGATCAGGGTTCATGAGCATATTTTCGATTGCGACATCCGGACTTTCCGCGGCGAGTTTGCGTGTGAACGTGGCCGCGAGCAATATCGCCAACATTCGCACGACAGGCCCGCTACCTGCGTCAGGCGGATCGAGCACATCGGCCAGTGCGGTCAGTTCGAGCATTAGTCCGACGTTTCCCGCGGCGTATGTGCCGTTGCGAGTCGATCAGGTCGACCAATCGAGCGGCTCGACGCCGGGCGGTACGTTCACGACCGTGTCGGCGGTTTCGCCGAGCTTTACCGCACAATCCGACCCAAGCGCCCCCTTCGCAAACCAGGACGGCCTGGTCGCCGCGCCGAATGTCGATCTCGCCAGCGAATTCGTTCAACTGGCGACCGCGAAGTACAGCTTCATTGCCAATGCGAAGGTCATTCAGGCCTATTCAGAAACGACAGAGTCGCTACTCGACATCACGACGTGATGTCGGCGCGGGCGCTCGTGTCGCGCGCGCCTTCCGCAGGCCCCTAGGCAGGGCGAGGGTGGTTGACGGATTGAGCCGACGACTGTCGGCGGGCGGGAACCGCGCCCCGACCTTGATCCGCATCAAAATCTCCCTCCCGCAATCCGGCTAAATGGGATTAGAGTGAGCGCCGCCGGGGCAGGCAGGAGGTCCCATGTCAACTTATGTGGTCAGGTTCATGAAGGACGTGCTCGGCCAGTACGGCCGGCAGATCGAGGTGTGCCAGGGCACGCTCGAGATCGACGCTTCCGACGAGAACGAAGCCAGAGAGCGGGCGAAGGCGAGGTTTTGCGAGGACCAGGCACTGCACCACTGGTCCTTGCATGCCGACCGCATCCAGGTCAGACCGGCTGACTTTCCGTCGTGAGGGCCTAGCGGCCGGGCGCCGTGACGGGCGGCGGCGCGGTGACGCCCGCACCGAGCGAGCGCTGTACCATGACGGTGTCGGACCAGTGACCGTTGCGATAGGCGACACCGCAGAGCAGGCCGGCGCGCGCGAAACCGAACTTCTCGTGCAGCGCCAGCGAGGGGGCATTGTCGGCATCGATATAGCCGATCATCTGGCGGAAGCCGGCCGCCGCACACGCGTCGATCAACTCCTGCAGCAATAGCCGTCCGACTCCGCGGCCGAGATGGTCGTGGTGCACATAGATCGAATGCTTGGCGGCGTAGCGATAAGCTGGACGCTTGCGGAACAGTACCGCATAGGCATATCCCACGACTTCACCACGAAAGGTCGCGACCAGATGCGGCAGGCGGGTCTGCTTCAGGTTCTTGCGCCGATCGCGCAGATCGTCCGGCTCGGGCGCACCGGTTCCCTCGACATCGCGCGGCACGCCGTTGCGGACGTGATGGCGGTAGATCGCCAGCATCGCATCGACGTCGCTCTCGCGTGAGGGCCGGACCACGACTGGCCCGTCATCCGGGCGCGCAATCGCAGTTTCGTTCATCGGCACCTACCCGGCAACGACGTAAGTATAGAGCCCGATGCGCCCCTGCGCATCGATCTCCTTGTAGACGCCCTGGATTTCCACATCGAAGCCCGGGAACGTGTTGAAGCAGGTCTCGAACATCTTGAGATAATCCAGCATGGGCTTGGCCCGTTCCGTCAGCCGCTCGCCGGGCACGATGGTTGCGATGCCGGGCGGATAGACCACGAAGGGCGTGGTGGCGATGCGGCCCGTGATCGCCTCGATCGGCAGATAGTCGACATCGTTGCGGAACAGGTAGCGCGCGGCATCGCGGGGCGACATCGCGATGTCAGGCATGTGCTCGGGCATGAACTGCCGGGCCTGGAGTGCGCTGACGTCGGCGGCACGGAAGAAACGGTGCATATCGCCGCAGAGATCGCGCAGCCGCACGCCGGCATAGCGCGCCTGCCGTCGCTGGCAGAACTCCGGGATGGCGTCGGCCAGCAGCGCATTGTCGTCGTGCAGCCGCTTGAATGCGACGAGACCGGAGATCAGCGTGCCCGCCTTGCTTGCTTCGACGCCCGGAGTGAGCAGGAAGAGCAGGGAGTTGAGGTCGTTCTTCTCGGGGACGATGCGGTTCTCGCGCAAATATTGCGCGACGACCGGCGCGGGGATGCCGTGCTCGACATAGGCGCCGGTGATGCGATCGAAGCCGGGCGTGAGCAGCGTCAGCTTGTTCGGATCGGTCATGGCAAAGCCCTCGCTGAGGCCAGGGAAGCCATGCCAGGCGCTGTCGGGGGAGAGCTGCCACAGCGCAGGGTTGGTGGCGAGTTCGTCGGTGGAGAGTGTTTCCCAGGCGACGTTGTGGGCGGCGCCGGCGCGGCTGACGTCGGGAATTGCGACGCGGTCGGGGACGAAGGGTTCGAAGAACCAGCGGCGGTCCGGAGTCTGCTCCTTCTCCTCGAACTCCCGGCGCATCGCGCGGATTTTCTTGCGCAACTCGATGCCGAGCCGGATCGTGTCGTCCCACAACACTTCGCCGGAGCGGCCCTTCATCATCTGTGCGCCGACGTCGAGCGAGGCGAACAGCGGGTAGAATGGCGACGTGGAAGCGTGCTGCATGAAACTTTCGTTGAAGCGGCGGTGCTCGACGCGCCGTTTCTGGCCGCGGATGTGACGATCCTTGATGTGGATCTGGGATGCCTGCGAGAAGCTCGCGAGCTGCTTGTGGGTCGACTGCGTCGCGATGATGCCGGGAGCCTCGGGGGGAAGGTTGGTCAGCCCCATGGCGAAGCGGCCGGCATAGAGCGGGTGGAATTTCATGAAGCCGGCCCAAGCCTCGTCGAACAGGATGTGCTCGCAGAGATGGCCGATGCGCTTCAAGATCATCTCGGCGCTGTGAATGGTGCCGTCATAGGTGCACTGCTCGACCACGGCGACGCGGAACGGCCGCTCCTTGCGCCAGGCGTCCTTGTCCGTCACCAAGGGATGATTGCGGATCGTCTCGCGCAAGGTTTTCTCGTCGAGCATGTCCCAGCGCATCGGGCCAATCAGGCCCCAGGCGTTGCGGATGGTCGGCACGTAGACCGGAACGCCGCCATTGATCATCAGCGCGCCATGATGAGCGGCTTTGTGATTGTTGCGGTCGAACAGCACGAGATCGCCGTCGGTGACGAGAGCGCCGAGCGCGATCTTGTTCGATGTCGAGGTTCCGTTGAGCACGAAATAGGTCTTTTCCGCGCCAAAAATCTGGGCGGCTTCCTTCTGCGCCCTTAGCGCGGGACCTTCGTGGGTGAGGAGGTCGCCGAGGTCGAGCACGGAATTGTCGAGGTCGTCGCGGAACACGGACTCGCCGAGATGTTCGACGAACACCCGCCCGATCGGGCTGCGGTTGTAGAACACGCCGCCATTGTGGCCTGGACAGGTCCAGAGCTGGTTGCCCTCTTCGGCATAATCGACCAGCGCGCCGAAGAAGGGCGTCTTCAGCGTCTCCGCATATTGCTTCAGACGGCTGATCAGGTTCTTGGCGATGAAGGTCGGTGTCTCCTCGGACAGGAAGACATAACCGTCGATGAAGTCGAGCACCTCGACCGGCAGATCCTCGAACCGCTTGCGCCGGATCAGGAGGATGATCGGGAAATCGAGGCCGCGCCGCCGCATCAAATTGATCAGCGCCGAGGTCTTGCCCTCCAGGCCCTTCTTGCCCCAGTCCACCACCATGCAGCCGATTGCGGCATCGGTCTGCACCGCCATCTCCGCGTCCTCCAGCTTGCGGGCGCGAACGACCTCGAAGCCGGAACGCTGGATCTCCTCGATGATCTGGTTGAAGCGGACACCTTCGAGGTCGTCGGCGTCGAACACAGGTGCGGCGAACAGGAAGTTGAAGCGCTTGAAATAGTCCATGTCATGTCCCGAATGTGCGAGACCGACAGGTCTCGACACATTTGATGACAGCTGGATGACAGGGAGCGCGATCCCGAGCGGGCCGGGTCGGATGACCATCGGCTCAGTCCAGCAGCTTGTCCAATGTGATCGGGAAGCGGCGGATGCGTTTGCCGGTGGCGTGATAGACGGCGTTTGCGATCGCCGCCGGGACGCCGACGATGCCGATCTCGCCAATGCCCTTGATGCCGAGCCCGTTGATGTGCGCGTCCGGCTCGTCGACGAAGATCACGTCGATGTCGTGAACATCCGCATTCACGGGAATGTGGTACTCGGCGATGTTCGCGTTCATGATCCGACCGAAGCGATGATCCATCACCGTCTCCTCATGGAGCGCCATCCCGATCCCCCAGACCACGCCGCCCATGATCTGGCTGCGGCCGGTCTTGGTGTTCAGAATCCGCCCGGCCGCAACGGCGCTCACGACCCGCGTCACGCGAATGACGTTTAGCTCTTCGTCCACCTTGACCTCGGCGAAGACGGCCGAATGGGTGTTGCGCGCGTGTTTCTTGTCCTCACCGAACTGGTTGAGCTTCTCCTTCTCGATGCGCTCGACGCCGCCATGGCGCATCGCGTCGGCGATCGAGACTGCGCGGCTGTTGTCGCTGGCGCTGGCAATGCTGCCGTCGGTCAGCACCGTATCGACAAGCTCGGCGCCGGCGACCGGCGAGCCTGGCATCTTCCCGGCCAGAGCTAACAGCTCCTTGCGCACTTCCTCGGCGGCTGCGAGCACCGCATGTGCGCTCGAGGCGGCCATCCAGGAGCCGCCCTCGACAGGCGCCTGCGGCAGACTGGAATCTGCGAGCCTGACGCTGATGTTCTCGATTGGCAGGCCGAGTGCGTCGGCTGCGACCTGAGCGACAATGGTGTAGGTGCCGGTGCCGATGTCCGATGCGGCACATGACACCTCGGCATGTCCGTTCGACGTCAGCGCGATACGGACGGCGACCGGCATCTGCAGTGCTTCCCACACACCCGTCGCCATGCCCCAGCCGACCAGCTCCTTGCCGTCGCGCATCGAGCGCGGCACAGGATTGCGTCTGCTCCAGCCGAAGGCGTCCGCGCCGCGCGCGTAGCATTCGCGCAACTGCTTGCTGGTGTAGGGCAGGTTTTCGCTCTGGTCGCGATCCGAGTAGCACTTCAGCCGCAGTTCGACCGGGTCGAGCTTGAGCGCGACGGCGAGCTCGTCCATGGCGCATTCGAGCGCGCAGACGCCCGACGCCGCGCCCGGTGCGCGCATATCGCAAGGCGTGGAGACGTCAAGGTGAACCAGCTTGTGCGCGAAGCGGCTGTTCGGACTCTTGTAGAGCTGTTCGGCCCAGCCGGTATCGTTGCGCGCAAAATCCTCGTAGCGCGAGGTGACGGCAATGGCCTCGTGCGTAACGGCGTCGAGCGTACCATCCGATTTTGCGCCGAGCGCGACGCGCTCGATGGTCATCGGCCGGTATCCGAGCCCGTACATCTGCTGCCGCGTCAGCACGACGCGAATGGACCGCTTCAGCGCGAGCGCGCCGAGCGTTGCCAACACCACCTGATATTGCGGCCGCAAGCCGGAGCCGAAGGCGCCGCCGACGTATGGCGAGACCACGCGAATGTCATCCGGTTTCTTGTCGAACACCCCGCAGAGAAATTTGTGGACGTTCTGGACGCCTTGAGTCTTGTCGTAGATCGTGAGCTTGCCATTGCTGTCCCAGACCGCCGTAGTCGCATAGAGCTCCATCGGATTGTGATGCTCGGTCGGTATCACGTAGTCCGCCTCGTGGCGCACATAAGCTCCCGCAAGAGCCGCTACGGCGTCGCCCCGCGGCTTGTGCGGCTTGTCCTTCTCGGCAGCGTTGCTGCGCTCGCCTTCGAGGTCGGTCGCAAAACCATGCTGCTCATATTCGACCCGCACGAGAGTCGCGGCAAATTTCGCGGTTTCCCAGTCCGCCGCCACGACCAACGCAATCGGCTGGCCATTGAACTTGATCGTGTCATCATAAAGCGGACGGAAAGGCGAGCCTTCCTCGGGCGCTACTTCGTCCTTCCACGAATCGTCCTTGTCGGCCAGTGGCGGACGGTTCGCATGCGTGAGCACGTCGAGTACGCCTTCGACCTGGAGTGCCGTACTGGTGTCGAGGCGGGCAATGCGCCCGCATGGAATGGTGGCCTCGACCACGAAGCCATGGAGGAGCCCGTCCGCCGGAAATTCGCCGGCGTATTTGGCGGCCCCGGTGACCTTGGCTCGGCCGTCGACACGCGACGTTGGCGTTCCGACATAAGCGTTCATAGGGTCCTCACGCGATCTTCTTGTGAGCCTGGGATTGCGGTGTGGCGTTCGCCGCCTGTGTCAGCGTCCGCACGATGGCGCGGCGTGCGAGCTCGACCTTAAAGCCGTTATGTGAGCGGGCCGTTGCTCCCTGGAGCAAGAGATCCGCGGCGTGCGAGAAGTGATCGGGCGTCGCGGCCTGACCGCGCAACGCAGCTTCGGCTTCGAGGCTGCGCCAGGGCTTGTGAGCCACGCCGCCGAGCGCCACGCGTGCCCCGCTGATTGCGTTGCCCTCCAATTCGAGCGCGGCGGCAACCGAGACCAGAGCAAAGGCATAGGACATGCGGTCGCGAATTTTGAGGTAGCTGTAGTTTTGAGCAAAGCCGAGCGGCGGCAGTTCGATCGCCGTGATGATCTCGCCGGTGCCGAGGTTGGTATCGACGTGAGGCTTGTCGCCGGGCACCCGGTGGAAATCAGTTAGCGCGATGGTGCGTTCGCCGGAGGGGCCCGCGATGTGCACGAGCGCATCGAGCGCGGCCAGCGCCACGCTCATATCGGACGGATTGGTCGCGATGCAGGCGGCGCTCGTACCCAGGATCGCATGGTTGCGGTTCAGCCCGTCCATCGCCGAGCAGCCGCTGCCGGGATGTCGCTTGTTGCAGGGCGTGGCCGTGTCATAGAAATAGGCGCAGCGCGTTCGCTGCATCAGATTGCCGCCAACGGAGGCCATGTTGCGCAATTGCGCCGAGGCGCCGGCCAGAATGGCGCTGGCGAGCAGGGGATAGCGCTGCTCGATCAATGGATGATAGGCGAGGTCCGAGTTCGGCACCAGGGCGCCGATGCGCAAGGACCCGTCGGCCGTCCCCTCGACCTTGCGGAGCGGCAGGCGGGAAATGTCGATCAGCCGGGTGGGGCGCTCGACATTCTCTTTCATCAGGTCGATCAGATTTGTGCCGCCGGCAATGAGTTTTGCGCCGGGATCGGCGGCGAGCAGGCGAATCGCGTCGGCGACATCATTGGCTCGGGCGTATAGGAAGTTGTTCATGGCTGGCCCATTGCCTGCTGGATGGCGGCGACGATGTTCGGATAGGCGCCGCAGCGGCAGAGGTTTCCGCTCATCGACTCCCGGATCTCGTCGGTATCTTTGGCACGGCCTTCGACGAGCAGTCCGGCCGCCGAACATATCTGTCCCGGCGTGCAATAGCCGCACTGGAAGGCGTCATGGTCGATAAACGCCTGTTGCAGTGGATGCAGCGCGCCGTCGTTGGCAAGGCCTTCGATGGTCGTGATCTTCGCGCCGTCGTTCATGACGGCGAGCGTGAGGCAGGAATTGATTCGCCGGCCGTCCACCAGCACCGTGCAGGCGCCGCACTGACCATGGTCGCAGCCCTTCTTGGTGCCGCTCAGCGCAAGATGGTCGCGCAAGGCATCGAGCAGCGTGGTCCATGGCACGAGATCGAGCGTGTGACTGACGCCGTTGACGACAAGATGGATCGGAATGCGTTCGGAAATTTGATGCGTGACATCGCCCATGTCCTGCTCCCTGCGACGGCGACCGTGCCGGACGTCAGCCGTGTTGACGCGGGGGCACGCCTCCGCCGGCCAATAGCGCCCAACGGACCACCGACCGGTTGGTTCCTTTTGATTCTCTTGCCGGCAGTTCGCCCTTCCGAGAGGTTGCGATCAGCGCTTCGCTTCGCCGAACACCACATTCGGCACGGCGCGGTTGACGACCTCGCGCAGCGCGAAGCTCGATTGTACCCGCGCGACGCGCGGCAGGCGCGACAGCTCCATGCGGTGGATGCGCTCAAAATCCTGGATGTCGCGGGCGAGCACGATCAGGATGTAGTCGTCGGTCCCCGACATCAGGAAGCAGCGCACGACGGACGGGCATTTCACCACTTCCGCCTCGAACGCCTTCAACGCCTCGTCGCTTTGGCTTTCCAACGCGATGCGGACCAGCACCGTGGTGGTAAGGCCGAACTGCGCGAGGTCGAGCGTGGCCTGATAGTCCTGGATATAGCCGTCGTCTTCCAGCGCCTTCTGGCGCCGCGCGAGCGCGGTGCTTGATAGCCCAACCTTGTTGGCGAGCTCGGTGTGGCTGGCCCGCGCATTGGTCGTGAGTTCCGCGAGGATTGCGAGATCTTTCCGGTCGAGGGCCAAAGTTTCGTTTCCAGCGTGAAAGGGCGTTTGCGCGCCGGAAACCGGCGCAGGGATGTCAAAGCTAGCGGATATTTGCACGAAACCAAACCGGGCAGGTCGCTACGATCATGAGGTGAATCAAAAGGAGGCCAGGGATGCGCGTCGGTGTGCCCAAGGAAATCAAAGTGCAGGAATATCGCGTCGGGCTCACCCCGGGCGCAGTCCGCGAATATGTCGCGGCCGGGCACGAGGTGACCGTCGAGAGCGGCGCGGGTGGCGGCATCGGCGCATCCGACGAAGTCTATAGGCGGGCAGGGGCCACCATTGCCGACAGCGCGCGCGACATCTTCGCGAAGTCCGACATGATCGTGAAGGTGAAGGAGCCCCAGAAAAGCGAGTGGGCCCAGCTCCGCGAAGGCCAGATCCTGTTTACTTACCTTCATCTTGCGCCGGATCCCGAACAGGCCAGGGGTTTGCTCGCCTCCGGCTGTACTGCGATAGCCTATGAAACCGTCACCGACGCGGCCGGTCACCTCCCCCTGCTTGCGCCGATGAGCGAAGTCGCCGGCCGCCTCACCATCGAGGCCGCCGGCGCCGCGCTCAAGCGTTCGGCCGGCGGCCGCGGGCTGCTGCTGGGCGGCGTTCCCGGCGTGCAGCCGGCGCGGGTCGTCGTGCTCGGCGGCGGCGTGGTGGGAACGCAAGCAGCGCGCATGGCCGCGGGCCTTGGCGCCGAGGTCACCGTGATCGACCGCTCCATTCTAAGGTTGCGGGAGCTTGATGACCTCTTTGCAGGGCGCGTGCGCACCCGCTTCTCCACCATCGAGTCAGTCGAGGAGGAGGTGTTCGCTGCCGACGTCGTGATCGGCGCGGTGCTGGTGCCGGGCGCGAGTGCGCCCAAGCTCGTCACGCGTGCGATGCTGGCATCGATGCGACCGGGCGGCGTGCTGGTCGACGTCGCGATCGATCAGGGCGGCTGCTTCGAGACCTCGCACCCGACCACGCATGCAGAACCAACTTATGTGGTCGACGGCATCGTGCATTATTGCGTCGCCAACATGCCCGGCGCAGTGCCGGTGACGTCGAGCCAGGCGCTGAACAACGCGACGCTACCGTTCGGCTTGATGCTCGCGGACAAGGGTTTTGCCGCGGTGCTGGAAAATCCACATCTGCGCAGCGGGCTGAATGTGCATCGCGGCCGCATCACCAACAAGGCGGTGGCGGAGAGCCTCGGGCTGGAATTTGCTCCGGTGGGGAGCGGGCTGGCGGCATAGAGCATGATCCGGAAAAGTGCGCAGCGGTTTTCCAGGCCGGAAGAAGAAAACTATTGTCCCGTGCCCGTCCTGCGGAAGGAGTTTCCCCGCCGGGAGGCAAAAAAGCCAATCGCTTCCATTGCTGTTTGGGGCCGAAACGACGACATTTCCATCAGAAATTGATGGATTGACTGCTATGGAACGCACCAGGTTTGAGCCTTTCGGCGAGCAATTGGTGTCCGCAACGGACACCCAACCGCGCTCGCGCGGGTCGAAGCTGCTGCTGCGGGTTGGTACCGGCCTGTTCTGGTCGCTGGTTGCCGGCATCGTGCTGGCGCGTGCGGCCTTCTTCGAGCCCGGCGTCTACGATGGCTTCAGCCGCGTCGCCTCGCTGGCCAAGAGCCTGATCTTCTAAGGCGCGCCTGATCTTCTAAAGGGCGCCTGACCTTCAGAGCCAGATTATTCCGGGCTGAGGATAGAACTTCCCTGAGCCCTGATATGTCGAAAACTTATTTCCCAATCGGATGGCGCTGCGTATAAATCCTTCTCCTTGGGAGAGATTTGTGTCGCAGAATCAAGCATCCAGCCCGGCCGACGCCAAGCCGACCACGGCCACTGGCCGCATCGTCGCGCTGATTCCCGGGATCCTCCTCTGCATCGCCGTGGCCGGCGTTTCGGCCCTGCTCGAACGGGCGGAATTGGGCGTCTTCGAACATCCCTATGTCGAGGCGCTGGTGATGGCGATCTTGCTCGGCATGGCCGTGCGCAGCTTCTGGAAGCCCGCGCCGCGCTGGCAGTCCGGCATCGCCTTCAGCGCCAAGCAACTGCTCGAAGTCGCCGTCATGCTGCTGGGGGCCTCGATCAGCTTTGCTGCTATCGCGGCGTCCGGGGTCGCGCTGTTGGCCTCGATCGCAGCGGTCGTCGTGATCGCGCTCTGCGTCTCCTTCGGCATCAGCCGCCTGCTTGGTCTCTCGACGCGGCTCTCGATCCTGATCGCCTGCGGCAACTCGATCTGCGGCAATTCGGCGATCGCCGCGGTGGCGCCGATCATCGGCGCCAACAATGACGAGATCGCATCCTCGATCTCCTTCACCGCGATTCTCGGCGTGATGATGGTGCTCGGCCTGCCGCTGCTGATTCCGCTGCTGCAGCTATCGGCCACGCAATACGGTATCCTCGCAGGCCTCACCGTCTATGCCGTGCCGCAGGTGCTGGCCGCGACGGTGCCGGCGGGACTCGTCTCGACGCAGATCGGCACGCTCGTCAAGCTGATGCGCGTGCTGATGCTCGGGCCGGTGGTCGTCGGCCTCTCGCTGACCGCCTCGCGCTGGCAGAGCGACGCCAAGAAGAGCAATGTCGGCTTTTTCCGCCTGGTCCCGTGGTTCATCCTCGGCTTCCTTGCGCTGGCGACCCTGCGATCCCTGGAGATCGTGCCGTCCACGGTGGTTGCCCCGATCACGCGGATCACGGGTTTTCTCACGGTGGTGTCGATGGCTGCACTTGGCCTGGGCGTCGACGTGAAGGTGCTTGCGAATGTCGGGGGCAGGGTGACGGCCGCTGTGACGCTGTCGCTGATACTGCTGCTCGGCATCAGCATCGCGCTGGTGCACTGGTTCAAGTGAGCGGCGCGACACTGCCGTAGGGTGGGCAAAGGCGCGAAAGCGCCGTGCCCACCATTTCTCTCATGGAGAACGATGGTGGGCACGCTTCGCTTTGCCCACCCTACGAAACTGGCTTCCCGCAAGCGGGGCGAGGTAAGATCAAATCACGTCCGCGAGCGAATGCCCGTGCAGCTCGATGTTCAGCCCCTGCATGCCCATGTCGTTGAGCTCGCCGCCCATCGCTTTGATGCTCTCCTCGCGGATCAGCGACATCAGTCCGCGGCGCAATGCCAGGAATTCCGACGACATCATCATCGACTGCTGCCGCGGCCGCTCCAGCGGGATCGGAATCTCCGCCTTGATCGAGCCGGGGCGCGCGGTCATGCAGTAGACGCGGTCGGACAGGAAGATCGCCTCGTCGATGTCGTGGGTGACGAACAGCACCGAGATCTTCAGCCGCTGCCACATGTTGGTGAGGATCTGCTGCATGATGACGCGGGTCTGCGCATCGAGCGCGCCGAAGGGCTCGTCCAGCAGCAGCACTTTGGGTCCTGTCGCGAGCGCGCGGACGATGCCGACGCGCTGTTTCATGCCACCTGAGAGTTTCTCGGGGTAATGCTTTTCGAAGGCTTCGAGGCCCGCGAGGCCCAGCAGCGTGCGCGCGGCGCGCTCGCGCTGCGAGCGCGGCATGCCGCGCATCTTCAGGCCGAACTCGACATTCTCTCGCACCGTCTTCCAGGGAAACAGCGAATATTGCTGGAACACCATGCCACGCTCGGCGCTCGGACCGTTCACCCTCTCGCCGTCGACGGTGACGATGCCCGTGGTCGGCTTGAGGAAGCCGGCGACCGCGTTAAGCAGCGTCGACTTTCCGCAGCCGGAGGGCCCGACGATCGAGACGAACTCGCCAGGCTTCACATGAATCTGCGTATCGGTGACGGCCTGTACCGGTCCTTCGATGCTGTCGTAGCTGAGGGAGAAATTCCTGACCTCGATATGCCCCTGCGGTGCCTTGACGACGATCTCACTCATCTTGACCTCCACGGCATCACCAATTGTCCGGCCCCCCGGATCAGCATGCTCGATCCGAGGCCGAGCACGCCGATCGCGATCATGCCGAGCGCGATGTCGGCATACTGGACCAGCGAATAGGCCTCCCAGGTGAAATAGCCGATGCCGTACTGCCCCGAGATCATCTCGGCGGCGATCAGCGACACCCAGGCCACCCCCATGCCGACGGTGAGGCCGGTGAAGATGTGCGGGAGCGAGGCCGGGAAATACACGTCGCGGAAGATCGAGCGTTCCCGCGCGCCGAGACATTGCGCGGCGCGCACCAGCACGGGGTCGACCAGCGACATGCCGTGCAGCGTGTTGACCAGGATCGGGAAGAACGAGCCGAGGAAGGTGATGTAGACGATGCTCTGCTCGTTGGTAGGCCACAGCATGATCGCCATCGGCACCCAGGCGATCGCCGGGATCGGCCGCAGCACCTCCGCCACGGGGAAGATAATCTCGTGGACCAGCTTGAAGCGGCCCATGATCAGGCCGAGCGGCACCGCGACGATGGCCGCGAGCGAGAAGCCGAAGAAGATGCGCCGGCAGCTCAAGAGAACGTGCAGCAGGAATTTCGGATCGTGGATCGCCTTGGTGAAGCTCGCATAGACCGCGAGTGGCGAGGGCACGTTGGTGAAGCGCACGAAGAACACGACGCGGTAGGTCGTCAGCAGGTGCCAGACCAGCAGGAAGGCGAGCAGCGAGATGATGCCGATCGCGGTCGCGCGCAGCCCGCCCCGGTTGAGCCGGTACCAGCGCAACGCGAGCGTGCCGAAGGAAGGCGGTGATGCGGGTGGAGTGGAGGCGGGCATGGCGCTTGCCTCCGCGATGGCACTTGCCGGCATGCTGTCCTCGGGATGTCTGAGGAGGGCGGGACTGCTCACGTCTTGCCCCCGCCGACCGCCGCCTTCACGGCCTCGTCGAAGCCGAGCACCTTGCCGCTGATCTTGGCGGCATAGGCTTCGGCGTCCTTCTTCAACAGGAACGGCACAACCTCGCCATTGCCGACCGCGAAGAAAGCCTGGTCGGCGAACAGCTTGATGCCGCGGGTGGTATCGAAGACGTAAGCGACGTTGATCTTCTTGCCCTTTGCCTTGTAGTCGGCATAGGCGGCGAGCGTGCAGCCGGTTGACGAGAAAGGCATGATGCCGGCTTCGTCGACCCAGACCTCGCCGGCTTTGCGCGGATCGGAGATCGGTTTCTTGCAGAAGGAATCTTCGCCGGAGATCTCGTAATTTCTGGTGCTGGCGAGCCGCGCGTCGTAGTCGAGCTTCATCTCGGAATAGGCTTTGCGGATGTAGCTGTCGTCGACCCATTTCTTCGGGTCGAACTCCTTCATCCGGCCGAGGTTCTGCAGCACCTTGACGTCGGCCGTCGCGGCGTCGATCAGCGCCGGCTTGATCGAGGGATCAGTGGTCATGTTGCCGCTGGGGCCGAGGAAGATGTAGACGACCTCCTTGTTGATGCCGGTCCATTCCTGGATTTTCTCGGCGGCGAGCTTGGGATCGTCGCGCAGCCACTGATTGGCGGCGATCAGCGCCTTGAAATATGCGACGACGACCTCGGGATATTTCTCGGCGAAATCGGTGCGGACCACGATGCCGTGGAAGGTCGGCAGATTAGTCTCGACGCCGTCAAAGATCTTTCGCGCGAAACCGCGGAACGGCAGCAACTCGGCGAACGGAACGAAGTCGGCATGCGCGTCGATCTTCTTCTCCTGGAGATTGGTCGAGCCGACCTCCGGGCTTTGGCTGACCAGCTGGAAGAAATCCGACGCGTAGCCGCGGTCCTGCATCGCCTTCAGCACCATGCCGTGCGCGGCGGAGCCGAACGGCACGCTCACGAGCTTCCCCTTGAGGTCTGCGAGATCGTAGTAGGGCGAATCCTTGTGAACGACGATGCCGTTGCCGGAGCCCGACAGGCTGTAGGCGGCGATGCCGATCAGTCGGCTCTTGCTCTCCGGATTGCTGTCGAAAGTGAAGCCGTTCACGATCAGCGGATAGTCGCCCATCATGCCGATCTGCAGCTTGTTCGCCATCATCGCATTGGTGACGGGCGGACCGGACGTGAAGTTCTGCCACTCCAGCTCGAACTTGATGTTGGCGTATTTGCCGTCCTTCGGCAGATATTTTTCGAGGAGATGGAGCTGGCGGATGACGACGCCGGCGGTCACCGTGTTGGTCGTGGTGTCCTGCGTTCCGATGCCGAGCGTAACGGTTTCCGCCGCGGCCGGCTGCGCGAGGAGAAGCGCCAGCGACGTCACCGACATCGCGATCGAGAGCGTGGGAAGATGGCGGACCATTCTCATCCTCATTCGGTTGGATGTGCTGTGGTTGCCATGATTGGGTGAGGGCGTGGGCAGGGCAAATCCGGAATGAGCGCCACAGTCGATTAGTTGCCGGGAAAAGTTGATTGCATAGTCCTTGGGCAGTCCTGCACTATAAAGCCGCTTGGGTGGGCACCGGCCCTAGTCCGACGCTTGCCCTCGCATCTCTTCCAGCACGTCGGGCCGGCAGACCACGATCTGGGAGCGCTTGGTCAGCACGATTCCCTTCTCCTGCATGCGCTTCAGGCTGATCGTGACCCATTGCCTGGTGGCGCCGACCATGTGGGCGATATCGGCATGGGTGAAGGCGGCCGCGATCACCCGGCCGTCGGCGTCATCGACGCCATAGAGGTCGACGAGATGCAGCAACAGATGCGCAAGGCGCTGTGTGATCGAGCGCGTTCCCAGCATCTGGGCCAGCGCCGAATAGCACTTGCCCTTGAAGGTCAGGCCTTCGATCAGGCCGATCGCGAGGTTCGGAATCTCGACCGCAAGCGATCGCAACTCCTTTCCGGGCAGATGCACCACGCTGCAATTGCTGGATGCAACGCCGGACCATTGATGCACGGTGCCTTCGAACACTTCCGGCCCGCCGACGAAATTGCCGACATGCCAATAGGCCAGCGTGATCTCGCGGCCGAGCGGCGAGGTGTAGAAGACCCGGATACGGCCGCTTTCGATCAGCCAGATACCGTCATGCTTGCCACCCTGGCTGAACAGCGTCTGGCCACGGTTGAGCACTTTTCGGCGGCCCTGCTTCAGCACCAGCTCCCGCTCGCGCTGGCTGAGCTTGTCCATCAACGGCGGCGGTCCGCCGATCCATTGCTGGTTCTCGGTGAGCAGCAGCGAGGAACCGCCGGCAGGCCGGACTGCCGGGGGACCGGCCCCCCGAACCGCATTCGCCGCCGCCTGCAACATTATCTGCCTCCGGAACGTTCAAACCGTTCTAAAGAGGAGCAATGTCCGTGCCAGATTCACTCCGCTGTCATCGCCCGGCTTGACCGGGCGATCCAGTATTCCAGAGACGTCAATGGGTTATCGAGAAGCCGCGGCGTACTGGATTCCCCGCCTTCGCGGGGAATGACAGCGGAGTTTGGAGGACGACCTGTTGCGTCTACCGTCCCGCCAGGCTCAGCAAATACGGCTTCGGGTAAATCCCCCGATTATGCCCATCCGAAAACGAGATGTTCAGCCCGTAACCGAGATCGCCGATTTCGGTGATCGCGATGCCCGGAAAACGCTCGGGGAAGCGGCCGTCGAAGCGGGCGCGGGTGCAGTGGGCGCATTTGCAGGAGAGGCGGAGCGTTTCCGCCGGCAAGTCCAGCGTGTCGTCCTGAGCGGTGCGAACGCGGAGCGTCGCGAGGTCGGCGCTTGCTTCGTAATCTGCCACGATCGGTGCCACCAAGGTCATGACGTGTCTCCGACCCTTCTCTACGTTGCCGCAGCGCTGCTGCGATAGCAACTAATTGCCAGGCTCAGGTGCGAGGCGCTGATCTTCGCTGCCTGCTGTTCGATCATCGCCCACGAAATGTGAAACTAATCGACCGGGAATTTCAGTTCGGCGTTGCCGGATTCCCGTCTCTCCGAAACCTTGTGCGCAATCGAGGTCAGGAGAGACAATGAGCGCATTTCAGAAGGAAACGGTCCTGTCGGTCAGGCACTGGACCGATAGCCTGTTCAGCTTCACCGCGACGCGCGATCCGGGCTTCCGCTTCCAGAACGGCCAGTTCGCGATGATCGGGCTGGAAGTCGAGGGCAAGCCGTTGCTGCGGGCCTACAGCATGGCGAGCGCCAATCACGAGGAGGCGCTCGAGTTCTTCTCGATCAAGGTGCAGGACGGTCCGCTGACCTCGCGCCTTCAGAAGATCAGGGAGGGAGACGTCATCCTGGTCGGCCGCAAGGCCACGGGCACGCTGATCACCGGCAACCTCCTTCCCGGCAAGCGCCTGTTGCTGCTCTCGACCGGCACGGGGCTCGCGCCGTTCGCCAGCCTGATCAAGGACCCCGACGTCTACGAGAATTACGAGACCATCGTGCTCGCCCATGGCTGCCGCCAGGTCTCCGAGCTCTCCTATGGCGAGCACCTGGTAGAAGGCCTGCGCGATCACGAGTTCTTCGGGCCGCTGATCCGGGACAAGCTCGTCTACTACCCGACCGTTACCCGCGAGCCGTTCAGGAATCGCGGCCGCATCTCCGACCTGATCGCGTCGAACCAGCTCTTCGACGACATCGGTCTATCAGGCCTCGATATCGAGACCGACCGCATCATGCTGTGCGGCAGCCCGGCGATGCTGGAGGAACTTCCCGCGATGTTGTCCGCACGCGACTTTGTCGAGGGCAATCACAGCCGGCCCGGTCATTTCGTGATCGAAAAGGCCTTTGTCGAGCGCTGAGGCGCAAATCGCAGCCCGGCGACAACTAATTGCTATCGCCGGGACGCCTGCTGAACAAATCTGATGCAAAGGCGCCGGACCTGCCGGCGAACCAGGAGCAAGCGATGTCACTAGATCAGATCGTCGATGGACTTTCGGAGGTTTCCTGCGACGTGCTGGTGATCGGCGGCGGCACGGCCGGCCCGATGGCGGCACTGAAGGCGAAGCTGAAGAATCCGAAGGCCAATGTCGTCCTGCTCGAAAAGGCCAACGTCAAGCGCTCCGGAGCGATCTCGATGGGCATGGACGGCTTGAACAACGCCGTCATTCCCGGATACGCAACGCCGGAGCAGTACACCAAGGAAATCACCATCGCCAATGACGGCATCGTCGATCAGAAGGCGGTCTACAAATACGCGCAGAACTGCTACTCGATCATCGAGGAACTCGACAGTTTCGGCATCCGCTTTCTGAAGAACGAGAACGGCGACTACGCCGTCAAGAAGGTGCACCACATCGGCACCTACGTGCTGCCGATGCCGAACGGCGAGACCGTGAAGAAGGCGCTGTATCGCCAGCTCCGTCGCGCCCGCATCCTGATCTCCAACCGCTACATGGCGACGCGGCTGCTCAAATCCGCCGACGGGCGCATTGCCGGCGCGATCAGCGTTAATACTCGTACCGCCGAGATGCTGGTGATCAAGGCCAAGGCCGTCATCCTGTGCATGGGCGCCGCCGGCCGGCTCGGTCTGCCGACCTCCGGCTACATGTTTGGTACCTACGAGAACGCAGCCAATTCCGGCGACGGCTATTCCATGGCCTATCATGCCGGTGCGGCTCTGGCGAACCTCGAATGCTATCAGATCAATCCGCTGATCAAGGACTATAACGGCCCGGCCTGCGCCTACGTCGCCGGTCCCTTCGGCGCCTTCACCGCCAACAACGAGGGATCGCGCTTCATCGAATGCGATTACTGGTCGGGTCAGATGATGCTGGAATTCTACAACGAGCTGCTGTCCGGCAAGGGCCCGGTGTTTCTCCAGCTCAAGCATCTTCACCCCGACACCATCTCGGAGATCGAATCGACGCTGCACAAGGTCGAGCGTCCCACACGCGGCCTGTTCCAGCAGGGGCGCGGGGTCGACTACCGCAGCGAGTCGATCGAGATGCATATCTCCGAGATCGGCTTCTGCTCCGGTCACAGTGCGTCGGGCGTGTTCGTCGACGACAACGCGCGCACCACCGTCCCGGGCCTCTATGCCGCCGGCGACATGGCCAGCGTGCCGCACAATTACATGCTCGGCGCCTTCACCAACGGTTCGGTCGCCGGCCTCGACGCGATGGAATTCGCTGACAATCACGACTTCGCGGAATTCGACGCGGCCGATGTCGCCAGCGAACGTGACCGCGTCATGGCGCCGACCAAACGCGAGGACGGCATTCCGCCGAACCAGATCGAGTACAAGACCCGGCGTCTCGTCAATGACTATCTCCAGCCGCCGAAAGTTACGCGCAAATACGAACTCGGCATGCGCCGGCTCGCCGAAGCGAGGGAAGACATGCAGGAGCGCATGATCGCGCGCAATGCGCACGAACTGCTCCGCGCGCTCGAAGTACAGTCGATCATGGACTGCGCGGACATGGCTGTGCATGCCTCGCTCTACCGCGAGGAAAGCCGCTGGGGTCTCTATCACTGGCGCACGGATTTCCCGGAGAAGGACAATGAGAACTGGTTCTGCCACACGCTGCTCAGCAAGCAGGACGGCAAGATGACCAGCGAGAAGCGTGCCGTGGAGCCCTATATCGTGCCGATCGCCGACGATGAGAAGGATCTCTACGACAAGCAGCGCATCCGCGCGACAGCCTGACCCGCCAAAGTAACAGGAGACATACGATGCCTCTCGCTTCCTATCAGACATCGGTTCCGGTGGTCGTCGACGACGCCAAATGCATCGCGGACAAGGGCTGCACGGTGTGCGTCGACGTCTGTCCGCTGGACGTGCTGCGTATCAGCGATATGACCAACAAGGCCTATATGGCCTATGACGAATGCTGGTACTGCATGCCCTGCGAGGCGGATTGCCCGACCGGCGCTGTCACCGTCAACATTCCCTATCTGCTGAGGTAGTCATGTCGAGCCCGTTCGAATCCTACGACGATCTCGAAGATGCCGACGAGCGGCTCCAGGCCGCCGATCCAGGGGAGCGCCGCGTCGCCATCATCGCGCTCGGCCATTCCGGCGATCCCGCAGCAGTCGGCCATCTCGCCAAAATGGTCGCCGATCCCGATGCCGGCGTCCGCCAGCAGGTCGCGATGGCGCTTGGCGAGTTCGACGGGCCGGAGGCTGCCAGCGCGCTGGTGAAGCTGCTGGTCGATCCTGAGAGAATCGTTGCGTCCGCCGCGGCCGACAGCATGGCCGAGTTCAAGGATCCTGCCTGCGCCGAAATCATCCTGCCGCTGGTCAAGCACGCCCACGCCTTCGTCCGCATGGGCGCGTTGCGCGCGCTGAAGGAGCTGCGCTGCAAGGATACGCTGAAGCCGGCGCTGGAAGCGCTCCAGGATTCCGACGCCGCCGTGCGGGTGCAAGCGATCGGCGTGATCGGGTTCCTCAAGCTGGAGGAATCAATCCCGGCGCTGACCGCGCTGATCAACGATCCCGACGCGCATGTGCGCCGTGCCGCCGTCAGCGCGCTCGCCTTCTCGCAGATGAAGCCCGCGGCTGAGATGATCACGCGCGCGTTGAAGGATTCGGACTGGATGGTGCGGGAGATGGCCGCAGAAACGCTGGGCCTCAACGTCAACGGCTCGATCGCCGCCGACCAGCTCATCGCTTCGCTCAGTGACGAGTTCTGGCAGGTGCGGCTGAAGGCAATCCGCAGCCTTGGCCGGATGAAGATCGAGCACGCGGTTCGCCCGATCGGCAATTGCGTCAACCATGAGCAGGCGAATTTGCGGAAGGAAGCCGCTGCTGCGCTCGGCGAAATCGCCCACCACGACGGCGAGGCGTTCCTTGCCGTCATCGCCAACGATCCAGATCCCGAGGTGCGCAAGAACGCGCGCTGGGCGCTTCAGCAGATCGCGGCCCGAAAAGCGCGCGCGGGGGCATAGGAGCGCGGCGGGCTGCCGCGCTGGACTTCCCGTCCCAGACGTTTATTGGTCTTCGCCAATGTGATCGGCCTCCGCGAGCGCGGCCGATCCGAAAAGAGCGAGGATACGCCCATGACGACATTGACGGTAAAGGACCTTCTTCCCGAGGACGGCACGCGGGGAACGCTTGTCGGCCGCGTCTGGCTGCCGCAGGCGAATGGCCCGGCCGTGGTCGCCGTGCGCGGCGATGGTGTGTTCGACGTCACCGCAACGTTCCCGACCGTCAGCACGCTCTGCGAGGAGGACGATCCGGCGAAGGCGCTTGCCACGACCAAGGGTGAGCGCATCGGCGATATCGAGGCCATCGTCCGCAACACGCCGCCCGATCAGCGCGATCCGAAAAAGCCGTGGCTGCTCGCGCCGGTCGATCTCCAGACGCTGAAGGCGGCCGGTGTGACCTTCGCCATCTCGATGCTGGAGCGCGTGATCGAGGAGCGGGCGAAAGGCAATCCGGCCTCGGCCGAAGCGATCCGGCAAGAGGTGACGCGGCTGATCGGCGACGATCTGTCGAAGCTCAAGCCGGGTTCGGACCAGGCGATGCACCTGAAGCAGGTGCTGATCGACCAGAACGCCTGGAGCCAGTATCTCGAGGTCGGCATTGGCCCCGATGCCGAGGTCTTCACCAAGGCGCCGACCTTGTCGTCGGTCGGCACCGGCATGGATGCGGGGCTGCATCCGAAATCGACCTGGAACAACCCCGAGCCGGAGCTGGTGCTGTTCGTCTCGAGCCGCGGCAAGATCGTCGGCGGCGCGCTCGGCAACGACGTCAATCTGCGCGACTTTGAGGGCCGTTCGGCGCTGTTGTTGTCGAAAGCCAAAGACAACAACGCGTCGTGTTCGATCGGTCCGCTGCTGCGCCTGTTCGACGACAGCTTTACCCTCGATGACGCCCGCAAGCTCGACATCAGCCTGAACGTGAAGGGGCAGGACGGTTTCGTCCTCGACGGCCATTCCTCGATCAGCATGATCAGCCGCGATCCGACCGATCTGGTCGAGCAGACCATCGGCAAGGTGCATCAATATCCTGATGGCTTCGTGCTATTCCTCGGGACCATGTTCGCACCGGTTAAGGATCGCGACGCGCCGGGGCAGGGGTTCACCCACAAGCGCGACGACATCGTCACGATCTCGGCGCCCCAGCTCGGCAAACTCGTCAACCGCATGCGGACCAGCGACGAGTGCGAGCCCTGGACCTTCGGCATCGGCGCGCTGATGAAGAATCTGGCGCAGCGGAAGCTGATCTAGCGGTCGGCATGTTGCCCGGCCGACAGCGGGCGATTGCACATCGAAATCAGAGAAGGTCGTCATGCCCGGGCTTGTTCCGGGCATCCACGTTCTTTGTCCCGCATGGCAAGAACGTGGATAGCCGCGACAAGCCCGCCCATGACGATGTGGCGCTGGCCAAGCTGCATCATTTCTTTCATCTTCCCGTTGCATCTGCGGAACAAAATCGCGCTGGGCGTGTCGTACAATGACTCTCCTGCCGAATGTCACCCCCGACCAAATAGTCAGATAATATGACTAGTCGGAACCAAGCTTCCGTGAAATAGTCCCTCCCGCCGCCTCAAAGGTCGGCCTGTGGGTGCGATGCTACCAATCGGCGCCCCGGATAACATTTTGGGAGATACGCCTGATGATCCTCAAAGCCCTCTTTGCGGCCAGCGCCACTGCCGCGTTGCTGCTCGCGCTGCCGGCGAATGCCGCCGAGCTCACCATCGGCTTCTCGCAGATCGGATCGGAATCCGGCTGGCGCGCGGCCGAGACCTCGGTCTCCAAGCAGGAAGCCACCAAGCGCAAGGTCAATCTCAAGATCGCCGACGCGCAGCAGAAGCAGGAGAACCAGATCAAGGCGATCCGCTCCTTCATCGCGCAGAATGTCGATGCGATCTTCCTCGCGCCCGTCGTCTCGACCGGCTGGGACTCGGTGCTGAAGGAAGCCAAGGAGGCCAAGATCCCGGTCGTGCTGCTCGACCGCGACATCGATCCCTCCGGCAAGGAGCTCTATCTCACCGCCGTGACCTCAGACAGCGTGCATGAAGGCGAGGTCGCCGGCGACTGGCTGGCCAAGACCGTCGGGGCCAAAGCCTGCAACATCGTCGAATTGCAGGGAACGGTCGGCGCGAGCGTCGCCGCCAACCGCAAGAAGGGTTTTGACACCGCCATCGCCAAACACGCGAACCTGAAGGTGGTGCGCAGCCAGACCGGCGACTTCACCCGCGCCAAGGGCAAGGAAGTGATGGAAAGCTTCATCAAGGCCGAAGGCGGCGGCAAGTCGATCTGCGCGGTCTACGCGCATAATGACGACATGATGGTCGGCGCGATCCAGGCGATGAAGGAAGCTGGCCTCAAGCCGGGCAAGGAGATCCTCACTGTCTCGATCGATGCGGTCCCCGACATCTTCAAGGCCATGGCCGCCGGCGAAGCCAATGCCACGGTCGAGCTGACGCCGAACATGGCGGGCCCCGCGCTCGATGCCATCGCGGCCTTCAAGGGCAAGGGCACGGTGCCGCCGAAATGGATCCAGACGGAGTCGAAGCTTTATACGGCCGCCGATGATCCGCAGAAGATCTACGACAGCAAGAAGGGCCTCGGTTACTGAGGCGAGGACGTCGCCGGACGGCCGTGTTTCGGCAGTCCGGCGATCCCGCTCGAAACCGCTGCGCGAACGAACAGGCTCCGTGTCCGCATCGTCGGCGGGCGCCGCTGGGAGTGAATTTGTGATGGAGAACAGCCCGCATTCCGCGGCTTCCCTGCTGGAGGCGCGCGGGATCAGCAAGAGTTTTGGTGCGGTACGCGCGTTGCAGCAAGTCGACTTCACGCTGCGCGCTGGCGAGATTCATGCGTTGCTTGGCGAGAACGGCGCCGGCAAGTCCACGTTGATCAAGGTGATCACCGGCGTGTTCCCGCGCGATGCTGGCATCGTCAGGCTCGGCGGCGAAGAGGTCGCGCCGCGCTCGGCCAAGGCGGCGCTTCAGGCCGGCATCGCCACCGTCTACCAGGAGGTCAATCTGCTGCCGAACCTCTCGGTGGCGCAGAACCTGTTCCTCGACCGGCAGCCGATGCGTTTCGGCATGGTGCGCGAAGGCGAGATGCGCCGCCGCGCCAAGGCGCTGCTCGCGGATTTCGGCCTCGACATCGACGTATCAGCGCCGCTTGGCAATTATTCGGTGGCGATCCAGCATGTCACCGCAATCGCGCGCGCTGTCGATCTCTCGGCGCGTGTGCTGATCCTGGACGAGCCGACCGCGAGCCTCGACCGCCATGAGGTCGAGATCCTCTTTCGCATCATGCGTCAGCTTGCCAAGCGCGGCATTGGCATCGTCTTCGTCAGCCATTTCCTCGACCAGGTCTACGAGATCTCCGATCGCATCACGGTTTTGCGAAATGGTCGCCTGGTCGGCGAGCGCGAGACCGCGTCGCTGTCGCGACTCGAGCTGATCCGGATGATGCTCGGCCGCGAGCTGGCCGAGACCACCAGCGCGCGGGCCGCGACGCGCGAGCATCAGGCCCGCGAAGTCTGCGCGAGCTTCGAGAGCTATGGCAAATCAGGCTATGTCGCGCCGTTCAATCTCGAGCTGCGCCATGGCGAGGTGGTCGGTCTCGCCGGCCTGCTCGGCTCGGGCCGGACCGAGACGGCGCGGCTGGTGTTCGGCGCCGAGCGCGCCGATCGCGGGCAGGCGAGGGTGGAAGGCGCGCCTGTCCGGCTTCACTCGCCGCGCGACGGCGTGCGCCACGGCTTTGGCTATTGCCCTGAGGAGCGCAAGACTGACGGCATCGTCGCCGAGCTCACCGTGCGCGAGAACATCGTGCTCGCGCTCCAGACCAAGCGCGGTCTGCATCGGCCGCTGTCGCGACGCGAGCAGGACGAGATCGCAAGCCGTTACGTCAAGATGCTCGACATTCGCCCGCCCGATCCGGAGCGTCCCGTCGGCCTGCTGTCCGGCGGCAATCAGCAGAAGGTCCTGCTGGCACGGTGGCTTGCGACCTCCCCGCGGCTCCTCGTGCTGGACGAGCCGACCCGCGGCATCGACGTCGGCGCGCATGCCGAGATCATCCGCCTGATACGCGAGCTCTGCGACGACGGGCTTGCGCTGCTCGTGATTTCCTCCGAGCTCGACGAGATCGTGACCTATTCCGATCGCGTGGTGGTGCTGCGCGACCGCGCTCATGTCGAGGAACTCGCGGGCGAGGCGATCGACGTCGGCAACATTCTCGCGGCCATTGCCGCCGATAGCGTCGCCGTTGCGCTTGAGGCTCACACATGACAGCGCTGCTGCCGCGCCGCGGCCTTGCCCAGATCCTCGCATTGATCGTCATCCTCGCGGTCGATCGTGTGGTGTCGCCGCAATTCTTCGATCTGCGCCTCCAGGATGGACGTCTGTTCGGCAGCCTGATCGACGTGCTCAATCGCGGCACGCCGGTGGCGCTGCTCTCGCTCGGCATGGTCCTGGTGATCGCGACGCGCGGCATCGATCTGTCGGTCGGCGCGGTCATGGCGATCTCGGGCGCGATCGCGGCGAGCCTCGCCGACAACCACAGTCTGGCCGTGGTGCTGGCGGCTGCGCTCGGCGCGGGCCTGATCTGCGGATTGTGGAACGGATTTCTCGTCGCGGTGCTCGGCATGCAGCCGATCGTGGCGACCCTGATCCTGATGGTGGCGGGACGCGGCATCGCTCAGCTCATTACCGAAGGCCGCATCGTGACCTTCTCCTCGCCCGATTTGGTCTGGCTCGGCAACGGCTCCATCCTCGGCGTGCCGGTGCCAGTCGCGATTGCGCTTGGCATGTTGATGCTCACCGGCGCGGTGGTGCGAGGCTCGGCACTTGGGTTACTGATCGAAGCAACCGGCGGCAATGCGCGGGCGAGCGAGCTTGCCGGCGTCGGCACGCGCGCGATGATTTTGGCGGTCTATGTCTGGTGCGGCGTTTGCGCTGCGCTTGCCGGTGTCATCGCGGCGGCCGACATTATGGGCGCGGATGCCAACAATGCCGGCCTCTGGCTCGAGCTCGACGCCATCCTCGCGGTGGTGATCGGCGGCACCTCGCTGTTCGGCGGCCGCTTCAGTCTCGTGCTGGCCGTACTCGGCGCGCTGATCATCCAGACCATGAACACCGGCATTCTGCTGTCGGGCTATCCGCCGGAGTTCAATTTGCTGGTCAAGGCGATGGTGGTGCTCGCCGTGCTGCTGCTGCAATCGCCGAAGCTGTCCGGCTTTGCCGGAATCGTGACGCGGCTGCGGGGGACCAAGGCATGAAAGGCCTGCCGCCCGTCCTCATCACGGCGATCGTGCTCGTCGCGGGATTCGCGCTTTGCGCGATGCAGTTTCCCAACATCGCCTCCACCCGCGTTGTCGGCAATCTCCTGACCGACAACGCCTTCCTCGGCATCGTCGCGACGGGCATGACCTTCGTCATCATTTCCGGCGGCATCGATCTCTCGGTCGGCTCGGTGATCGGCTTCACCACGGTGTTCGTCGCGCTGGCGATCGAGCGCTGGGGAATGCCGCCCCTGGTCGCCTTCGTCGCCATCCTCGCGCTCTCGGCCGCCTTCGGAGCGGCGATGGGCGCGGTGATCCATGTCTTCGATTTGCCGCCTTTCATCGTGACGCTCGCCGGCATGTTCTTGGCCCGGGGTGCCAGCTTCCTGCTCTCGACGGAATCGGTGCCGATCACAGCACCGGTCTATTCCACTGTGTCGGACTTCGCACTGCGAGTACCCGGCGGTGGACGGCTGACGGCGGTCGCGATCATCATGCTTACGATCGTGATCGGCGGCGCATTGCTGCTGCAGCTCACCCGGTTCGGCGCCAATGTTTATGCGCTCGGCGGCAGCCGGGCGACCGCGAGCCTGATGGGTGTCGCCGTCGGCAGGATGACGGTGAAGATCTACATGCTGTCGAGCCTGCTCGCCGGCATCGCCGGCATCGTCTTCTCCTTCTACACCAGCGCCGGCTACTCGTTGTCCGCGGTTGGCGTCGAGCTCGACAGCATCGCGGCCGTCGTGATCGGCGGCACGCTGCTCACGGGCGGGCAGGGCTCGGTGATCGGCACCTTCCTCGGGGTGCTGATCCAGGGCATGATCCAGACCTACATTAATTTCGACGGGACGCTGTCGAGCTGGTGGACCAAGATCGCGACCGGGGTGCTGCTGTTCGCCTTCATCGCCTTGCAGCAGGGGTTGGTCGCGCTCGCGCGCCGGCCCGTGGCAAAGCGCGCGGGAGCAGTCTCATGACCACCTCGCGCATCCTTGTCATCCCGACGCGCCGGGCGCACTCCAATCACGCGGAGGTGGCCCGCTCGATCGGCGTCGACATCATTGCCGGCCGCTACGCGGAGGGAACGCGCCTGCCTGGCGATGCCGAAATGATCGCGATGTTCGGGGTGTCGCGACCGGTGCTGCGCGAGAGCGTGAAGACGCTGGTGGCCAAGGGCCTGCTCACAACCAAGGCGCGGGTCGGCACCGTCGTGCGCGAGCGCGTCGCCTGGAACATGTTCGACGCCGACGTGCTGGCCTGGCACCTGGATGCCGGGATCGACAAGCGCTTCCTCAATGACCTCGCCGAAATCCGCCTCGCGGTCGAGCCGCGCGCGGCCGCGCTGGCGGCGGCGCGGCGGTCGGAGCAGGATCTCTCCGAGCTCCGTCGCTGCATGGAGCGGATGCGGCTTGAAGCCTCCGACTCCGTTGGCTTCGCCGATGCCGACCTCGCGCTCCATGTCGGTGTGGCGCGCGCCTCCGGAAATCTGTTCATGCGCTCGATCGGGCACGTCATCGAGGCTGCGTTGCGCGCCTCATTCCTGCTCAGCGCACCGGTCGAACCGGAGGACCGCGACACTGTTCTGCTCTGGCATCAGAAGATCGTCGATGCCATCGCGGACGGTGATGCCACGACTGCGTCGGAGGCGATGGTCTACGTCATTCACAACGGCATGCGCCGCCACGAGGGTACAGTGATCGAGACTGTACCGGCCGAAGCGCTGCCGTCCGCGGAAGCTGGAGAAAGATCGTGACTGAACTTCGCATCGCCATCGTCGGCTTCGGCAAGATCGCGCGGGACCAGCACGTCGGCGCCATCGCAGCGGTTCCCGGCGCGACGCTGGCGGCCGTCGCCAGCCGCAATGCCTCGTTGCCGGATCTGCCGCATTTCGCGACCATCGAGGAGCTGCTGGAAAAAGGCCCGCCGATCGACGCGGTGTCGCTCTGCACGCCGCCTCAAGTGCGCCGCGCCCAGGCCGTCGCAGCGCTCAGGGCCGGCAAGCATGTCATGCTGGAGAAGCCGCCCGGCGCCGGCGTTGCCGAGCTCGATCCGCTGATCGCGATGGCCGGTGAGGCCAAGCGAACGCTGTTTGCGACCTGGCATTCGCGCCATGCGCCGGCAGTCGAGCCGGCGCGCGAGTGGCTCGCCGCGCGCCGCATCCATTCCGTGCACATCAACTGGAAAGAGGACGTCCGCGTCTGGCATCCCGGGCAGGCGTGGATCTGGGAGCCGGGCGGGCTCGGGGTGTTCGATCCCGGCATCAATGCGCTGTCGATCCTGACCAGGATCCTGCCGAAACCTGTGTTCGTCACCGCGGCCGAGCTCGCCTTCCCTGCCAATTGCCAGGCGCCGATCGCCGCGAAGCTGACGCTGACCGACATCGACGGCCTGCCTGTGGCCGCCGAGTTTGATTTCCGCCAGACCGGGCCGCAGAGCTGGGATATCCTCGTCGAAACCGACCAGGGCCGGATGACGCTATCCCGCGGCGGCAGGATCATGGCGATCGACGGCAAGACCGTTGCCGAGGCGCCCGATGAGGAATATCGGGAGCTTTACCGGCGCTTCGTCGCGCTCGCCGCTACAGGCGCGAGCGACGTCGATTTGGCGCCGCTTCGTCTCGTCGCGGACGCCTTCCTGCTCGGCAGGCGCACGATCGTCGAACCGTTTGTGGATTGATCATGGCTGGATCGAAAACAGAAAGAGACGTCTTCGGAACGCTGCCGGACGGCCGCAAGGTGGACCGCATCGTGCTGCGCGGAGAGGGCGGGTTCGAGGCGCGCATCATCACCCATGGTGCAGTCTTGCAGGCCTTGAGCGCGCCGGACGCCAAGGGCGGCTACGACGACGTCGTGCTCGGCCATGACGCATTCGCCGGCTATCTCGCCGAGCGAAAGTTTTTCGGCGCCACCGTCGGCCGCTACGCCAATCGCATCGCCAACGGACAATTTTCGCTGGACGGCGAGACGGTGCAGCTTCCCGTCAACAACGGTCCGAATGCGCTGCATGGCGGCCTCGACGGCTTCGACCGCAAGCTCTGGGACATTGCGGAGATCGACGATGGCGCCAAGCCCGCAGTCACGCTGACCTACACGAGCCCGCATGGCGAGGAAAACTTTCCCGGTCGGCTCGATGTGCGCCTGACCTATCGCGTCACCGGCCCGGCCGAGCTATCCCTGACCATGGAGGCGCGGACCGACCGGCCGACCATCGTCAACCTGACCAACCACAGCTTCTTCAATCTGGAAGGCGCGACATCAGGCACGCCCATTCTCGATCACAAGCTGACGGTCGCCGCCGGGCATTTCCTCGCGATCGATCCCACCGCCATTCCGTTGCCGGAGCCGCCGCGCAGCGTTGCCGGCACGCCGTTCGACTTCCGCGAGCCGCGGGCCGTCGGCGAGCGCATCCGCGAGAGCGACCAGCAATTGCGCAACGGCAGGGGCTACGATCACACCTACAGTCTCGCGCGTGATGGCAAACTTGCGCTCGCGGCGCGGCTGGAGGGACCGCGCTCGGGGCGCATCATGGAGCTGCTCACCAATCAGCCCGGTCTGCAGGTCTATTCGGGTAATTATCTCGACGGCACGATCTCGGGCAAGGGCGGCAAGCTCTACCGGCAGTCCGACGCGATGTGCCTGGAGCCGCATATCTGGCCGGACGCACCGAACCGGCCGGATTTCCCGAGCCCGCGCCTAGCGCCGGGCGAGGTCTACCGCCATCACACGGTCTATCGCTTTGCGGTGAGGAGGTCATGATGGAACAGGTGCCCACCTCGGTTCTTTCGGACGATCCTTGCCATCTCGGCGAGGGGCCGACCTATGACGTGACCACGGACACGGCCTGGTGGTTCGATATCCGCGAGGGGCGACTGTTCGAGGCGCAGCTCGCCAGCGGCAGCATTCGCGTTCATGCGCTGGGCCGGATGGCGAGCGCACTTGGGCGGATCGACGCCGAACGGCAGTTGATCGTCGCGGAAGACGGGCTCTATGTCCGCAAAATCGCCGATGGCGCGATGACGCTGATCTGTCCGCTCGAAGCCGATAATCCCGCGACCCGTTCCAACGATGCCCGCGTGCATCCCTCCGGCACGTTCTGGATCGGCACCATGGGCCGCAAGGCGGAAGCAGGGGCAGGCGCGATCTACGCGTTCCATCACGGCGAGATCTCGATGCTGTTTCCGCGCGTCAGCATTCCCAACTCGATCTGCTTCTCGCCCGACGGCACCACCGGCTACTTCGCCGATACTGCGCGCGCGGTGCTCTACGCGGTGCCGCTCAATCCCACGACCGGCCTGCCGCGCGGCGAGCCGGAAGTGCTGCTGCGCCACACCGGCATCGGCGGTCTCGATGGTTCGGTGTGCGACGCCGACGGAAACATCTGGAACGCGTGCTGGGGCGCTGGCCGTATCGACGTCTACTCTCCGCAAGGCGAGCGGCTGCGCTCGATGAGCGTGCCGGCAAAGCAGGCGAGCTGCCCCGCTTTTGTAGGCCCTGATCTGTCGCGTCTCCTCGTCACCTCGGCCTGGCAGGACATGGATGCGGCGGCGCGTGCCGCCGATCCGCAAGCCGGCTACACCTTTCTGTTGGAGGCATCCGCGCGCGGTCGCGCGGAGCCTGACGTCAAGCTCGCATAGGAGGCTCGAAGCCGCACACCACCAAAGTTCTCGGCGACACGAAAAAACAGTCTGACACCAAAGGGAGTGAAACATGCTGAAACTGAAGACGACCTTCCTCGCGCTGGCGCTGGCCGGCGCTGCGACGATGGCCGCGGGCGTCACCGCCTCGGCCCAGGACAAAGCAACAGTCGGCATCGCCATGCCGACCAAATCGTCGGCGCGCTGGATCGACGATGGCAACAACATGGTCAAGGTGCTGAAGGAGCGCGGCTACAACACCGACCTGCAATATGCCGAGGACGACATTCCGAACCAGCTCTCGCAGGTCGAGAACATGGTGACCAAGGGCGCGAAAGCGCTGGTGATCGCCGCGATCGACGGCACTACGCTGTCCGACGTGCTCAAGCAGGCGAAAGCGAAAGGCATCACCGTGATCGCCTATGACCGCCTGATCCGCGGCACGCCGAACGTCGACTATTACGCGACGTTCGACAATTTCCAGGTCGGCGTGCTCCAGGCCGAGTCGATCGTGCAGGGCCTCGGCCTCAAGGATGGCAAGGGTCCGTTCAACATCGAGCTGTTCGGCGGCTCGCCCGACGACAACAACGCCTACTTCTTCTACAACGGCGCGATGAGTGTGCTGAAGCCGTACATCGACAGCGGCAAGCTCGTCGTCGTCTCCGGCCAGATGGGCATGGACAAGGTCGCGACCTTGCGCTGGGATGGCGCCACCGCGCAGGCCCGCATGGACAATCTGCTCAGTGCCTACTACGGCAACAAGAAGGTCAACGCGGTGTTGTCGCCGTATGACGGCCTATCGATCGGCATCATCTCCTCGCTGAAGGGCGTTGGTTATGGCAGCGCCGGCCAGCCGATGCCCATCATCTCGGGCCAGGATGCCGAGGTGCCCTCGATCAAGGCGATGCTGCGCGGCGACCAGTATTCGACCATCTTCAAGGACACCCGCGACCTCGCCAAGGTGACCGCCGACATGGTCGACGCTGCGCTGGCCGGCAAGCAGGTCACCGTCAACGACACCAAGACCTACGAGAACGGCGCCAAGACCGTGCCGTCCTATCTGCTCAAGCCGGTCGTGGTCTACAAGGACAATTGGGAGAAGGTCCTGGTCGACAGCGGCTACTACAAGAAGTCGCAGTTCCAGTAAGAGGTCTACTCCCTCTCCCGACCTGCGGAGAGGGAGTTCTTTAGGGTTAGGGCGAAGCGCATGTTTATCAACTCGTCATGCCCGGGCTTGTCCCGGGCATCCACGTCCCTCTTCGCAAGCGGCTGCACGTGGATGGCCGGGACAAGCCCGGCCATGACGATTGTGGAAGCCCCCGGGAGAATGATCCAATGACTGCAATGCTGGAGATGCGTAACGTCAGCAAGAGCTTTTCCGGCGTGCAGGCGCTGCGCGATGTCAACTTCTTGGTTGAAGCCGGGCAGATCCACGCCCTCGTCGGCGAGAACGGTGCCGGCAAGTCCACGCTAATGAAGGTGCTCAGCGGCGTCTATCCGGCCGGCAGCTACGAGGGCACCATCATCTTTGATGGCGAGGAGCGCCGCTTCCGCGACATCAACGATTCCGAGGCGCTCGGTATCATCATCATCCATCAGGAGCTGGCGCTGATCCCGCTGATGTCGATTGCCGAAAACATCTTCCTGTCGCATCCGCCGTCCAAGCTCGGCGTCATCGATCGCGACGAGGTCTATAGACGCACGCGGGAACTCCTGGCGCAGGTCGGCCTCAAGGAATCGCCGGATACGCTGATCACCGATCTCGGCGTCGGCAAGCAGCAGCTTGTCGAGATCGCCAAGGCGCTGTCCAAGCGGGTGCGGATGCTGATCCTGGACGAGCCGACCGCGAGCCTCAACGAGGCCGACAGCGCCGCGCTGCTCGAACGCCTCATGGCGTTCCGCGCGCAGGGCATCGGCTCGATCCTGATCTCGCACAAGCTGAACGAGGTCGCCAAGGTCGCCGACCACATCACCGTGCTGCGTGACGGCCGCACCGTCGACGGCATCGACTGCCGCGCCGAGCCGATCCAGGAAGACCGCATCATACGCAGCATGGTCAACCGCGATCTCGCCCATCGCTTTCCGGAGCGGAGCGCAAAAATCGCCGAGCCCGTTCTCACCGTCGAGAACTGGTCGGTCTACCATCCCATCCATCCCGAGCGGCAGGTGATCAAGAACGTCGATTTCAGCGTGAAACGCGGCGAGGTCGTCGGCATCGCCGGGTTGATGGGGGCGGGGCGCACCGAGTTCGCCATGAGCCTGTTCGGCCGCTCCTGGGGCACCACGATCAGCGGTCGCATCCGGCTCGAGGGCCGTGAGATCGTGCTGCCCAACGTGGCCGCCGCGATCGACGCCGGCCTTGCCTATGTCACCGAAGACCGCAAGCAGCTCGGACTGATCCTCGCCGACGACGTCCGCAAGAACATCACACTGGCAAGCCTCGACCAGGTCGCCCCCAACCGGGTGATCGACGACATCGCCGAGCTGAAGGTCGCCAGCGATTACCGCAACCGGATGCGCATCCGCTGCTCCGACGTCTATCAGGAGACCGGCCAGCTCTCCGGCGGCAACCAGCAAAAGGTCGTGCTGTCGAAATGGCTGATGACCGACCCCAAGGTCTTGATCCTGGACGAGCCGACCCGGGGCATCGACGTCGGTGCCAAATACGAGATCTACTGTATCATCAACGAGCTTGCGGAAGCCGGCCGCGGCGTGGTGGTGATCTCCTCGGAGATGCCCGAGCTACTCGGCATCTGCGACCGCATCTGTGTCATGAACGACGGCGCCTTCGTCGGCGAGTTCCCCGGCGCCGAAGCGACGCAGGAAAAGATCATGCGCGCCATCATGCGCAACGACAGAAATTATGGAAGCAGCGCCCTCGCGGGTGCGGAGATGGGAGGATCGCAGCTATGACCGACAAGACGGTTTCGCTGCCCGAGGAGGGCCGGCACGGCAGCTTCATCAAGAACAATTTGCGCAATTACGGCATGCTGATGTCGCTGATCGCGATCATGCTGTTCTTCCAGGTCATGACCGGCGGCACGCTGCTGCAGCCGCTCAACCTGACCAATCTGGTACTGCAGAACAGCTACATCGTCATCATGGCACTGGGCATGCTGCTCGTCATTGTCACCGGCCATATCGACCTCTCGGTCGGCTCGGTCGCGGGCTTCGTCGGCGCGGTGGCCGCCGTGCTGATGGTGACATACAAGGTCGACTACACGCTCGCCTTCATCGCCTGCCTGCTGCTGGGCGCGGCAATCGGCGCCGCGCAGGGCTATTGGGTGGCCTATTTCAAGATTCCGTCCTTCATCGTGACGCTGGCCGGCATGCTGGTGTTCAAAGGACTTGCGCTCGCGGTGTTGCAGGGCCAGTCGCTCGGGCCGTTCCCGGCGACCTTCCAGAAATTGTCGTCGGGCTTCATTCCGGAGATGCTGCCCGAGGCCGGCACGCTGCATCCGACGTCGATGCTGGTCGGTGCGGTGCTCGCGCTCGGCCTCGTCTACGCCAGCGCCAAGGGGCGCTCGCGCGAGCAGTTGCACGGCATCGAGGTCGAGCCTTACGCGTTCTTCCTCGGCAAGAGCATTCTCCTGGCCTGCGCCGTGCTCTATTTCACCTATCTGATCGCCTCGCATCGCGGTCTGCCGAACGTGCTGGTCATCATGACCGCGCTGATCGCGCTCTACGGCTTCGTCACCCGCCGCACCGTCATCGGTCGGCAGGTCTACGCGGTCGGCGGCAATGCGAAAGCGGCAAGCCTGTCGGGCATCAAGACGGAACGGTTGACCTTCCTCACCTTCGTCAACATGGGCGTGCTCGCCGCGCTCGCCGGCCTCGTCTTCGCCGCGCGCCTCAACACCGCAACGCCGAAGGCGGGTCTCGGCTTCGAGCTCGACGTCATCGCCGCCTGCTTCATCGGCGGCGCCTCGGCCTATGGCGGTGTCGGCCGCGTCGGCGGCGCCGTGGTCGGTGCCATGATCATGGGTGTGATGAACAACGGCATGTCCATCCTCGGCATCGGCATCGACTATCAGCAGGTCATCAAGGGTCTGGTCCTGCTCGGGGCGGTGTGCATCGACGTATATAATCAGCGGAGATGAGGCTGCGTAGCCTGGATGGAGCGAAGCGCAATCCGGGGCTACTGACCCGCATTCCGCTCTGCTCCATGCGGGCTACGGCAGTCATTACTGCGTCGTGATCAGCACCCCGGCGATCGCGACGGAGAGGCTCACCGCCGAGACGGTGGCCACGGTCGATAGCACGCCCATTCGCCGGAGCGCGATGGCGAAGACGATGATGATGGGCGTTGCGGTCATCAGCCCGATTTGTGCATCGCTCATGTTATCGCTCGCAGCTCCACGGAACCCTGGGGCGTTTGGTACCGCGACCCGGCCGGCCGGACGTTGCGACGGCGCAAACAAATTGATCGGCATTCCCCAAGTTTGTCCGGCAACAAACTCGGATCGGCACGGCTGAGCTAAGTCTGGCTGGTGTCCTGATCCGGAAGAGCAGATGTCGGCAGCCGATTGCGAACCACGGGGAGCCGGCTGGGGAATTCTGGACGATCTTCCCGGCGATCCCATGATCTGGGTGCTGATCTTCAGCGAGCTCGCCGCCTTCGGTCTGTTTCTCGGTGCATTCGCGGTCGCCCGCGCGATCCATCCGGCCGTGTTCGCGGTGGGGCAGGCGGCGCTTGATCCGGGTCTCGCCGGATTGAACACTGTCGTGCTGGTGACGAGCGGTTGGGCCGCAGCCCGGGCTGCGAAGACCGCGCGGGCCAGCGAGAGCCGGGCGACACAATCCTGGCTCCTCACAGCCATGGGGCTTGGCGGCCTGTTCGTGGCGATCAAGCTCGGCGAATATGCCGAAGAGATCGGACGCGGCATCGGACTCGAGACCAGTCCGTTCTTCACACTCTACTTCCTCCTGACCGGCTTCCATCTTCTGCACGTCTGCCTCGGCATCATCATCCTCGCATTGGTCTGCCGCCGCGCTGAAGCGTTCGGCGTCGAGACGGGAACGGCCTTCTGGCACATGGTCGATCTGGTCTGGATCGTGATGTTCCCGATTCTTTATCTGGTGCGGTGACGATGCCGGATCGCCTGGACATCACATGGATCGCGCTGATCGGCCTCGCGCTCGCGACCATCCTGGTGCCACCGCTGGTGCCGCGGCCGCTGCTCGGCAACGCCCTGCTGCTGGCCTTGGCCGCCGTCAAGGGCCGCCGGATTGCGCTCGATTTCCTCGATCTTCGCGCGGCGCCTGCGCTCTGGCGCGGCCTCGTCAGCGCCTGGATCCTCATGGTGGTGCTGTTTGCCTGGCTCACATCTGCCGTCAGCGCCCTGATCTGACTCACTCCTTGCGCCCTGACAAAGAACAGGCCGTGCCGATCAGCGATAAATCGCATCACCGATTTTCTCGGCGGGACTCAATTGAAAGGATTGGCAATGGCTGAACGCCTGACCAAGTCGGCCGCTCGAAACGTCTTCTACGGCGGCTCGGCCTTTTTCTTCGCCATCTTCATCGGGCTGACGGCGCACAGCCACTACTACATGGTCACGACCTCGACGGACGCAGTGACGCTGACGTCGTCGGTCGCCCGCGGCAAGCATGTCTGGGAGAAGAACTCCTGCATCAATTGCCACACGTTGCTCGGCGAAGGCGCCTATTTCGCGCCCGAAGTCGGCAACGTCTGGGATCGATGGGGCGGCAAGGAGGATCCGGCCGGCGCGCGAGAGACGTTGAAGGCCTGGATGCAGTCGCAGCCTTCAGGCGCGGAGGGCAGGCGGCAGATGCCGCAATTCAACCTCACCGACCAGGAGCTCAACGATCTCGCCGATTTCCTGCAATGGGTGAGCACGATCAAGCGCCAGGATTGGCCGCCGAACAAGGCCGGTTGAGCCCGCCGCTTTCCTCTTTCAAGACAGAGAGAATCCGAGATGAAATATCAGACCCAAAAAGTCGCGATGCTGTATTTCTACGGCGCGCTGACCCTGTTCCTGGCTCAGGTCCTGTTCGGCCTCCTCGCCGGGACGATCTACGTCCTGCCCAACACGCTGTCGGTTCTGCTGCCGTTCAACATCGTCAGGATGATCCACACCAACGCGCTGATCGTGTGGTCGTTGATCGGCTTCATGGGCGCGACCTACTTCCTGCTGCCTGAGGAAACCGAGACCGAGCTGTACAGCCCGCTACTCGCAAAGATCCAGTTCTGGATGTTTTTTGGCGCAGCAGGCGTCGCGGTCGTGGGCTATCTCTTCCACTACCACGAGGGCCGCGAGTTCCTTGAGCAGCCCTTCATCATCAAGGTCGGTATCGTCGTCGTCTGCCTGATGTTCCTGTTCAATGTGACCATGACCGCGCTCAAGGGACGCAAGACCACGGTCACCAACATCCTGCTGTTCGGCCTGTGGGGCGTTGCGATCTTCTTCCTGTTCGCCTTCTACAATCCGGCGAACCTCGCCGTCGACAAGATGTACTGGTGGTACGTCGTCCATCTCTGGGTCGAGGGCGTCTGGGAGCTGATCATGGCCTCCGTGCTCGCCTATCTCATGATCAAGCTCAATGGCATCGATCGCGAGGTGGTCGAGAAGTGGCTCTACGTCATCATCGGCCTCGCGCTGTTCTCGGGGATTCTCGGCACCGGCCACCATTTCTACTGGATCGGCGCGCCCGGCTACTGGCAGTGGATCGGCTCGCTGTTCTCGACGCTCGAGGTCGCGCCGTTCTTCACGATGGTGATCTTCACGGTGCAGATGACCTGGAAGGCCGGCCGCAAGCATCCGAACCGCGCCGCGCTGCTGTGGTCGGTCGGCTGTTCGGTGATGGCGTTCCTGGGAGCCGGCGTCTGGGGTTTCCTGCACACGCTGTCCTCGGTGAACTACTACACCCATGGCACCCAGGTCACCGCTGCGCACGGCCATCTCTCCTTCTTTGGCGCCTATGTGATGCTCAACCTTGCCGTGATGGCTTACGCCATCCCGCAGATCAAGGGACGCGCGCCCTATAACCAGTGGCTCAGCATGACGAGCTTCTGGATCATGTGCACGGCCATGATGACCATGACGTTCGCGCTGACCTTTGCCGGCGTGGTCCAGGTCCATCTCCAGCGCGTGCTCGGCCAGGGCTACATGGACGTGCAGGACCAGCTCGCATTCTTCTACTGGGTGCGGCTCGGCTCCGGTGGGTTCGTCGCGATCTCCGCGCTGATGTTCGTCTGGGCGGTGCTGGTGCCCGGCCGCGAGAAGCTGGCGACCATTCCCGCCGTGCTGCAGCCGGCCGAGTAAGCGTGACGGGGGGCGCGGGTGGTGGGGGGCGCCGCGGGAGGAAAAAAAGGGGAAATAAAAAGAAAAAAACCCCGAACCCCCAGGGCGCGCCGGCCCCCCCCCCCACCCCCGCTAGGGGCAA